>NZ_JBSGZI010000202.1:0-1129 GCF_053610945.1 Streptomyces sp. NPDC054849 | reverse complement strand
GGCATCGAGGTCAGGACCTGGTGAAGAGGGTGAGCCTCCAACAGGGTGCTGATCTGGGCTTCCAGCGCCCGGCGCTGGTCGTGAACCGCCGCGAGTGAGGCGGCCAGGGACGGGATCACGATGTCGAGGGTGCCGGTTCCCGGGACCACGACGGTCTGTTCCTCGAGAGCGTCGAAGACGTCGTCGATCAGCCGGACGGCCATGCGTGGGGCCTTGGGGCGGATCAGTTCGACGAGTCTGCGGCGGCCGGCCTTCCGCAGTGCGGCCGGGGATCCGTAGCGCTCGAGGAGCCAGGTGACCGCAGGGTGGTCCAGCCGCGGTCCCAGGACTCGTTCGAGGCTGGGGTGGAACTGGGTCAGCAGGCCGCGTATCCGGTTCGAAGTGCGGGTGGCCTCGGCGGCGAGGTCCTGGTCGAAGCCGGTCAGCACCGTGAGCTCGGCGGTGATCTCGTCGGTCAGCTCCAGCGACCGCAGGACGTGCGGCATGGTGCGGGCAGCGTCCGCGATGACCGCCGCGTCCTTCGCGTCGGTTTTCGCCTCGCCCGGATAGAGATCGGCGATCCGCCTCATGGCGAGTCCGGGCAGGTAGGCGACCTCGCAGCCCGCGTCGCGGGCCACGGTCAGCGGCAGAGCCCCGATCGATGCGGGCTGGTCCACGATCACCAGCACCGTGCCGAACTTCGCGATCAGCTTGTCGAAGACGGCCCGCAGTCTCGGTTCGCTGTTGGGCATCGGCTTGTCGAAGACTTTCTTGCCCGCCGGCGTCAGCCCGTGGCCATGGTGGGCGCTTTTGCCGACGTCCATACCCAGGAAGACGCCCACATCGCCGGTGTCTAACATCGCACCCCTCCTGGGTGGTTGACCTGGCCGGCCTTGGCGTTGGCGCCGTGCTCGCGCATCCACGTTATGCAGACCTGCCGCCCACGTCTCTGTCCGGCATTGCGCCGGGCCGGGCGGTGGCCGGGTCTCTCATCAGCGGCTCCGACGGCACCCCACGGACCCGGCGACACCACCCCCCAGGTCATCCGTTCGACAGAGGGGAATCTCAATGACCGTGTCAAGCCGCCGCCGGGGTCGGCGGGGTGGAGGTGAACAGCCTCTTGTCGCGGAGCATGGCCCACAGGACATCG
>NZ_JBSGZI010000201.1:0-1309 GCF_053610945.1 Streptomyces sp. NPDC054849 | reverse complement strand
CGTCTGCGGGGTGCCGGCCCTCCGGCGTGCGTGCATGAAGCCGGTCAGCGGCTGTGCTGCGAGTCCGCGATCGTGACCTCGACCCGCTGGAACTCCTTGAGCTCGCTGTAGCCGGTGGTGGCCATCGAGCGGCGCAGCGCGCCGAAGATGTTCATCGAGCCGTCGGGGCTGTGGGACGGGCCGGTGAGGATCTCCTCGGTGGTGCCGACCGTGCCGAGGTTCACCTTCTTGCCGCGCGGCACGTCCTCGTGGACCGCCTCCATGCCCCAGTGGTTGCCCCGGCCGGGCGCGTCGGTGGCGCGGGCCAGCGGGGAGCCCATCATCACGGCGTCGGCGCCGCAGGCGACGGCCTTCGGGATGTCGCCCGACCAGCCCACGCCGCCGTCGGCGATGACGTGCACGTAGCGGCCGCCGGACTCGTCCATGTAGTCGCGGCGGGCCGCGGCCACGTCGGCGACGGCGGTCGCCATGGGGACCTGGATGCCGAGCACGTTGCGCGTGGTGTGCGCCGCGCCGCCGCCGAAGCCGACCAGGACGCCTGCGGCGCCGGTGCGCATCAGGTGCAGGGCCGCCGTGTACGTGGCGCAGCCGCCCACGATGACCGGGACGTCGAGCTCGTAGATGAACTGCTTGAGGTTCAGCGGCTCGGCGGCGCCCGAGACGTGCTCGGCCGACACGGTGGTGCCGCGGATCACGAAGATGTCCACGCCGGCGTCCACGACGGCCTTGGAGAACTCGGCGGTGCGCTGCGGGGAGAGCGCGGCGGCGGTGACGACGCCCGAGTCGCGCACCTCCTTGATCCGCTGCCGGATCAGGTCCGCCTGGATCGGCGCGGAGTAGATCTCCTGAAGACGGCGGGTGGCGGACTCCTCGTCCAGCTCCGTGATCTCGTCGAGCAGGGGCTGCGGGTCCTCGTACCGGGTCCACAGGCCTTCGAGGTTCAGCACGCCGAGGCCGCCGAGCTCGCCGATGCGGATCGCGGTCTGCGGGGAGACGACCGAGTCCATGGGGGCGGCCAGGAAGGGGAGCTCGAAGCGGTACGCGTCGATCTGCCAGGCGATCGAGACCTCCTTCGGGTCCCGGGTACGCCGGCTCGGGACGATGGCGATGTCGTCGAACGCGTACGCCCTGCGGCCGCGCTTGCCGCGCCCGATCTCGATCTCAGTCACGTGTGGTGGCCTTTCCTCTGGGTCTGCCCGTCCAGTATCCCCGAACGCCGGAGAGTCGCGTTCCGATGACCGCTGTACGGACGCGAGCGCGGGCACGGCGAAGGGGGCGGGTCCGGATGGACCCGCCCCCTTCGCCTCTG
>NZ_JBSGZI010000200.1:0-1381 GCF_053610945.1 Streptomyces sp. NPDC054849 | reverse complement strand
GGGTCTGTACGGTCAACGGTGTAACTCCCGATCAAGGAAGTAGCACCTGATGAGCGACGTGACTGTCTCGGTCGAGGCGGTTGAAGAGGTCCGGCCCGAGCTGGCGGCGGACCTGCTGGACGACCAGTTGATCGGGCAGCTGGTCGACCGGGCCCGAGCGGGCGGCCTGCAGCTGACCGGCGAGGGCGGGCTGCTGCAGCAGCTGACCAAGCGGGTCCTGGAGTCCGCCCTGGAGGGCGAGATCACCGATCACCTCGGCTACGAGAAGCACGACCCGGCCGGCGCGGGCAGTGGGAACTCCCGCAACGGTGTTCGGCCCAAGACCGTGCTGACCGACGTCGGGCCGGTCGAGATCGAGGTGCCGCGGGATCGCGAGGGCAGCTTCGAGCCGCAGATCGTGAAGAAGCGCCAGCGGCGGCTGACCGGCGTGGACGAGATGGTGCTGTCGTTGTCCGCACGGGGTCTGACGCACGGTGACATCTCCGCTCACCTGGCCGAGGTCTATGGCGCGAGCGTGTCCAAGCAGACCATCTCGACCATTACCGACAAGGTCATGGACGGGATGACAGAGTGGCAGAACCGGCCGCTCGACCCGGTCTACCCGGTGATCTTCATTGACTGCATCCATGTGAAGGTCCGCGACGGGCAGGTGGCCAACCGGCCGATCTACGTGGCCCTGGCCGTCACGGTCGACGGCACCCGCGACATCCTCGGCCTGTGGGCCGGCGACGGCGGCGAGGGCGCGAAGTACTGGCTCCAGGTCCTCACCGAGATCAAGAACCGGGGCGTGGAGGACGTGTGCATGGTCGTCTGCGACGGGCTCAAGGGCCTGCCGGATGCGATCGGGACGGTCTGGCCCCAGGCCGTGACGCAGACCTGCATAGTTCACCTCCTGCGGGCGTCGTTCCGCTACGCGGGCCGCCAGGACTGGGACAAAATCTCCCGCGCGCTGAAGCCCGTCTACACCGCGCCGACCGCGAGTGCGGCTGAGGACCGCTTCCTGGAGTTCCAGGAGGAATGGGGCGTCAAGTATCCGGCGATCGTGCGGCTCTGGGAGAACGCCTGGGCCGAGTTCGTGCCGTTCCTCCAGTTCGATGCGGAGATCCGCCGGATCGTCTGCACGACCAACGCCATCGAGAGCGTGAACGCCCGCATACGCAAGGCCGTCCGGGCTCGCGGGCATTTCCCGAACGAGGCCGCGGCGCTCAAGTGCGTCTACATGGCCGTCATGAGCCTCGACCCCACCGGGCAGGGCCGCAAACGCTGGACCATGCGATGGAAGCCCGCTCTGCAGGCCTTCGACATCGCCTTCGACGGCCGACTCTCCGTCGGCCGCCGTTAACTCACACCACACGAGTTACACCGTTGGCTGGACAGACCC
>NZ_JBSGZI010000199.1:0-1428 GCF_053610945.1 Streptomyces sp. NPDC054849 | reverse complement strand
CTCTGCAGGCCTTCGACATCGCCTTCGACGGCCGACTCTCCGTCGGCCGCCGTTAACTCACACCACACGAGTTACACCGTTGGCTGGACAGACCCCCGCTATCGGGATCACGGCCGCCCAGCGGTTATGTTCGAGGGATTCTTCCCCGATGAGGCCGTCCTGGAGTGGGAAAGCCTGTTTACCGGCGAGCCCATCAACCGGATCGCCCAGAGAGAGCCGCGGATGGTGGTGCCCATGGCGAACGACGGTTTCGAGGTGTTCGAGATGGGCCCGCCGCTGCGCACCCTTTTGGCCGGAGCCGGCGCGCTGCGACTGGGGGAGATCGCTGACCGGTGGGCGGCTTTGGAGTCACGCGCGGACGACGAGGTCTCGAGCGAGGCCGCTGCGGGCATTCTTGAGGCAGTCGGGGCCCTCGCCCGGGAGGCGGTCAGGGCTGGACGGGGCCTGTACTGCTGGTACTTCGCCCCCTGAACACGGATGTGGGATCGGCGTCGGGGGAGTCCGGCCGGGCTTGTCAGGCCTGATGCACCAGGAGGCTTTACCGCGAGCGGTCGCGTCTGCCGTCCCGGCTTCTCCGTCCGGCTGCGCCCCAATGGGAGACGGCTGGCCCGGGTGCCGGATCATGGGCTCAGAGCGTCACTCCGTTGGGGATGGGCTCGGTTCACGTTGGGGTGGGGAAGTTGCTGGACGGGTTTGAGCTGTGGTTGCGCAAGATCGTGGGGCCCCTGTTCGTGGGCGTGGGCCTGTGCGGTGTCGGGGTGGCCGAGGAAGGCTGGTGGCTTCTCTTCCGGCTGCTCTTCGGAGTCCTGGGCATGGCTGCGTTCTGGGAGTGCGTGAAGGAGACATGGAAGCTGGTGCGCAGCAAGGAGTCGGCCAAGGCGCAGTTGGACCGGCTGGAGGACGAAGCCTGGAGAGGGCAGGCGTAGCCGCCTGCCGCTTTCTGGACTGGGTTGAGACGGGGCCGGCGCTGGCAAGCGTCTGCATGGCCCTTTTTCCCCGGCCGCCGGTTGGGCCGTGACCACCCCCGCGCAGACCGGGAGGTTTATGCCGTTGGGTTTCCCGTGCTGGAGGCTTCGCCACCGACCCCGTCGAAGCGGACCTTAGCCGGGCCCACTGACACCGCCGCCGGCACCCGACAGACCACCCCCGGACCCTCGCTGCTGCCAGCCGATCCTGGAGGCGAAGCCGGAAGGACCAGAAGGGGTGGGAGCGTCAGCGGACACCCCTTCAATGCCCGTGCTTGCGCGGGCATCTGGTGGCGCGTCAGCGCCACCGGGCCGGCGCTTGCGCCGGCCCTTCCCCTGGACGTCCGCTTGCGGACGTCAATTCCCGCGCGAGCGCGGGAATCTGGCGAAGCGTCAGCGAAGCCAGGCCGGAGCGCAGCGGAGGCCTTCACTCCTGAGCGCGCCAGCGCTCAGGATCCCGCTC
>NZ_JBSGZI010000198.1:0-1428 GCF_053610945.1 Streptomyces sp. NPDC054849 | reverse complement strand
TCCCTAAGAATGTAAGGCGGTCCGGGAGGACCGGGTGTGGCTGATGGCTGTGTGCCGTTGATGGCTCGAGAGGACTGGCCGCCCGGTCCTCCGGGACGCTCCGACCACTGATTGAGAACTGCGGTCATCGCTGGTTAGGGACCTGTCGGCGGAGTGTTCTTCGGACCATGGAGTGCTGGTCACGACAGACACGGAGCGACAGGCTTGAGCACGCGACAGAGCCGGATATGGGTCGGCATCGACGCCGGCAAGGGGCACCATTGGGCGGTGGCCCTCGACGCCGACGGCGAGACGCTGTTCTCGACGAAGGTGATCAACGACGAGAGCCAGCTCCTCACCCTCCTCGAGACCGCCAGGGAACGGGCTGATGAGGTGCGGTGGGCGGTGGACATCTCCGGCCGCGCCTCGACGCTGCTGCTGGCGTTGCTGGTCGCGCATGACCAGCGGGTGGTCTACGTGCCGGGCCGCACGGTCAACCGCATGTCGGGCGCCTACCGGGGCGAGGGCAAGACCGACGCCAAGGACGCACGGGTCATCGCCGATCAGGCCCGGATGCGCCCCAAAGACTTCGCCCCGCTGGACACGCCGCCGGAGCTCGTCTCCACGCTCCGGGTCCTGACGAATTACCGGGCCGACCTCATCGCCGACCGCGTCCGGCTGATCAACCGGCTCCGCGACCTGCTGGTCGGCATCTGCCCCGCCCTGGAACGGGCCTTCGACTACTCCGCGGCCAAAGGCCCGGTCGTCATGCTCACCGAATACCAGACCCCGGCCGCCCTGCGCCGGATCGGTACGAAACGGCTGACGACATGGCTGCAACGGCGCAAGGTCCGTGGCGCCGACACCGTCGCGGCCAAGGCGGTGGAGGCGGCCCAGTCCCAGCAGACCGCGCTGCCCGGCGAGAAGCGGGCCGCCAAGCTCGTCTGCGACCTTGCCCACCAGCTGCTGGCCCTGGACGAACGGATCAAGAACAACGACCGGGAAATCCGCGAGACGTTCCGCACCGACGAGCGGGCCGAGATCATCGAGTCCATGCCCGGCATGGGCCCCATCCTGGGGGCCGAGTTCATCGCCATCGTCGGCGACCTGTCCGGCTACAAGGACGCGGGACGCCTGGCCTCTCATGCCGGCCTGGCACCGGTCGCCAGGGACTCCGGACGTCGCACCGGGAACTACCACCGGCCCAAGCGCTACAACCGGCGCCTGCGCTGGCTCCTCTACATGTCCGCCCAGGCCTCGATGATGCGACCAGGCCTCTCCAGGGACTACTACCTCAAGAAGCGTGCCGAAGGGCTGTTGCACACCCAAGCCCTGCTTTCTCTCGCCCGACGCCGAGTCGATGTCCTGTGGGCCATGCTCCGCGACAAGAGGCTGTTCACCTCCACCCCGCCGACCCCGGCGGCGGCTTGACACGGTCATTGAGATTCC
>NZ_JBSGZI010000197.1:0-1432 GCF_053610945.1 Streptomyces sp. NPDC054849 | reverse complement strand
TAGTAGGACTCCGTTAGGTCTGACGGTTCGGGATGCTCGTGACGGGC
This sequence comes from Streptomyces sp. NPDC054849, assembly GCF_053610945.1. Lineage (NCBI taxonomy): Bacteria > Bacillati > Actinomycetota > Actinomycetes > Kitasatosporales > Streptomycetaceae > Streptomyces > Streptomyces sp. NPDC054849. The sequence goes on along the minus strand of NZ_JBSGZI010000197.1, from coordinate 1,385 downwards.
ATTCTGAATGTGTGGATACACGCGAAGTGGACCGCGTGCGGACCGAGTTGGCGTTGTATGTGGCTGACGTGTTCGCCTCTCTGCGGCGCAAGGACCAGCGGGCGAAGAGCGACTGCTACCTGCGGGGACTGATGCTGGACGGCCGGCGTAAGTCGATCCAGGCCATGGCCGCCCGGCTACCGGACGGCAACGAGCAGAACTTGCAGCAGTTCGTGAACCAGTCCACCTGGGATCCGGTGCCGGTGCAGCGCCGGATCTGTGAGCGCATGCTGCCGCTCATCGACCCGACCGCCTGGGTGATCGACGACGTATCACTGCCCAAGGACGGAAGAATGTCGGTCGGGGTGGCTCCGCAGTACTGCGGGGCCCTGGGCAAACGCGCAAACTGCCAGGTCGCGGTCAGCGTCCATGCCGCGGCGGACACCGCCTCCTGCCCGCTGCAGTGGAGGTTGTTCCTGCCTCGAGCATGGGAAGCGGACGACGATCGCAGGACGTCGACCCGCGTCCCGTCCGAGGTCACACACCGTGAGAAGTGGCGGTTGGCCCTGGACATGCTCGACACGCTGGCCGAGTGGGACATGAGGCCCCCGGTCGTGGTGGCGGACGCCGCTTACGGCACCAACGCACACTTCCGGGCCGCGCTCACCGACCGCGGAATCCATTACGTCCTGGCCGTCCGAGCGGACGTAAGTGCCCATCCACTCGACGCCGAGCCCGAAGCTCCGCCCCGCAACGGGCCGGTCGGCTGTTGGCCCCAGCCTCGCTACCGACACCCCGCACCGTCGGTGGCAACCCTGGCCGCCGGCCTCGGGGCCAGCGCATTCACCACCGTCAACTGGCGACAGGGCACACGTGGCCTGCTGAAATCCCGCTTCACCGCCGTGCGCGTCCGCCCCGCGGGCAAGGCCGTCGAGCGTCCGATCAAGGCCGCCGCCTCGTCCGAGCAGGGCTGGTGGGACGGAGTCCTGCCCGACTGCTGGCTGCTGGTCGAGTGGCCCGACGGCGCTGACGCGCCCACCGACTACTGGCTCTCCAGCCTCCCCGCCGACACTCCGATCACCGAGCTGGTCCGCCTGGCCAAGGTCCGCTGGCGCATCGAGCACGACTACCGGGAACTCAAGCACGGCCTGGGCCTCGACCACTTCGAGGGACGATCCTGGCCCGGCTGGCACCATCACGTCACCCTCGTGACCGCGGCCCAGGCCTTCTTCACCGAACAGCGACTGACCCCAAAAGTCCCAGGACCGGCCTCACCCTCTACCAGACCCTCGACGCCCTCCAAGACATCCTGAGGTGCTGGACCGGCATCTGCACAACCTGCCAGCGACCCCTGCCGGAAACGACACACACCACCCCAAGATCAAGAACAACCTAACGGAGTCCTA
>NZ_JBSGZI010000196.1:0-1640 GCF_053610945.1 Streptomyces sp. NPDC054849 | reverse complement strand
GTGCGCAGTCAGCGCACCGGGCCACCGGTCTTCGTACGGCGGGACCTAGCAGCCGAGCAGGCGGCTGCCGAGGTAGGTCTGGATCTGGTCCAGGGAGACGCGCTCCTGCTTCATGGTGTCGCGCTCGCGCACGGTCACCGCGTTGTCGTCCAGGGTGTCGAAGTCGACCGTGACGCAGAACGGCGTGCCGATCTCGTCCTGGCGGCGGTAGCGGCGGCCGATGGCGCCGGCGTCGTCGAACTCGATGTTCCAGTTCTTGCGCAGGTCGGCGGCGAGACCCTTGGCCTTCGGCGACAGCTGCGGGTTGCGCGACAGCGGCAGGACGGCGACCTTGATCGGGGCCAGGCGCGGGTCGAGGCGCATCACGGTGCGCTTCTCCATGACGCCCTTGGCGTTCGGGGCCTCGTCCTCGTTGTACGCGTCGAGCATGAAGGCGAGCATGGCGCGGTTGACACCGGCCGCCGGCTCGATGACGTACGGGGTGTAGCGCTCACCGGCCTCCTGGTCGAAGTAGGTGAGGTCCTGGCCGGAGGCGGCGGAGTGCGCCTTGAGGTCGAAGTCGGTGCGGTTGGCGATGCCCTCCAGCTCGGAGAACTCGTTGCCACCGAAGTTGAAGCGGTACTCGATGTCGGCGGTGCGCTTCGAGTAGTGGGACAGCTTCTCCTTCGGGTGGTCGAACCAGCGGATGTTCTCCTCGCGGATGCCGAGGTCGCGGTACCAGTTCCACCGCTCCTGCATCCAGTACTCCTGCCACTGCTCGTCCTCGCCCGGCTTGACGAAGAACTCCATCTCCATCTGCTCGAACTCGCGCGTGCGGAAGATGAAGTTGCCCGGAGTGATCTCGTTCCGGAAGGACTTGCCCATCTGCGCGATGCCGAACGGGGGCTTCTTGCGCGAGGTGGTCTGCACCTGGGCGAAGTTGGTGAAGATGCCCTGGGCGGTCTCGGGGCGCAGGTACGCCTTGGAGGCGGTGTCCTGGCTCGGGCCGAGGTGGGTCTCCAGCATGCCCGAGAACTGCTTGGGCTCGGTGAACTGGCCCTTCACGCCGCAGTGGGGACAGTTGATGTCGGCCAGGCCGTTGGCGGGCAGGCGGCCGTGCTTGGCCTCGTACGCCTCTTCCAGGTGGTCGGCGCGGTGGCGCTTGTGGCAGGCGGTGCACTCGGTCAGCGGGTCCGAGAAGGTCGCGACGTGACCGGAGGCCACCCACACCTCGGGGGCCAGGATCACGGACGAGTCGAGGCCGACGATGTCCTCACGCCCGGTGACCATCGCCTTCCACCACTGGCGCTTGATGTTCTCCTTGAGCTCGACACCCAGCGGGCCGTAATCCCAGGCAGCTCGGGAGCCGCCGTAGATCTCACTGCAAGGGAAAACGAAGCCACGGCGCTTGCTCAGGCTGACGATGGTGTCGATCTTGTCGGCGGCCACGGTGCTCTCTTCATTACGAGGACGAACGGCGAAGTCTTCAGGTTACCGGCGCCCGCACCCCCCCTTTCAAATCGGATCCCCCTTCACGACTGCCCGCCCGGCCCTCTCACCTGGGTTTTTGACAATCGTTTCCATCTTTGATGAAAATGGATGTCATGAACGTACGACGCCTCATACCCACCGCCGCCCTCGCCGCAGCCGTCGCCCTCGGC
>NZ_JBSGZI010000195.1:0-1778 GCF_053610945.1 Streptomyces sp. NPDC054849 | reverse complement strand
AAATTGTTTAATCCGGGGGGGGGGCCGTTTAGGCCCGGCTTGCACAACTCGTCACCGGGTTTTTGTTTGCCCGGCGGGGCTGGCCCACCGCGGGGTGGGCCAGGCCCGACGCCTTTCCCCGCCGCCCACCGTCCCCGCCCGCGGCCCCCCTGCCTACCGCTGCACGGCCCTACCGCCCCACGGCCCGCGCGACCGGCTCAGGCCGGCGCGCCACCCCCCATCAGCAGACGCACAGCTCTGTCGAGCCGGGCCCGCCTGGTCTCCGGACTGAGCGCCTGCAGCAGCGGCAGCACGACGAGGTAGCGTCCGGTCTTGTCGAGCGCCTCGAACGCCTTCCCGGCCTCGGGGTGCGCATCGAGCGCCGCCGCGAGGTCCGGTGGCACCGACGCCGTCTTCTGCGACTCGTACGCGTGCGCCCAGCGCCCGTCCTCCTGCGCCCGGCGTACTTCGGCCAGCCCGGGTTCACGCATCCGGCCCGCGGCCGTCAGCTCCGCGACCTTGTCCACGTTCACCTGTGACCACAGGCTCTTGGGCCGACGGGGCACGTACTTCTGCAGGTAGTACTGCGCGTCGAGGGCGCGCCGTTGCCCGGAGATCCATCCGTAGCACAGCCCGATGTCGACCAACTCGTCGTCGGTGACCGACGCAATGCCGGACTTCTTCTTCGCGAGCCTGATCCACACCCCCTCGTGGCGCGTGTGGTGCTCGGCGAGCCAGCCCTCGAACGCCTCCGCGTCCGCGAAGCCGACGATCTCCACCCCGTTGAGTTCGTCCATGGATCCAGGCTATCGCCCGGCGGACCGGTCGTTCGGGGGCGGGCCCCGCCCCACCCGGTATGCAGACCGGGCCGAGGTTGCGGGGGTCCCCGCGGGGGCCGAGCGGCTGCCTGAACCGTCGCCGCTCGGTCGAACGCGTCGGGCACGACCAGACGTTGGCCGCACCGCCCCGCTGGGGCCCGGGCGCCGAGGGAAGCGGCGGGGAATCGATTCCTCAGGCGGTCACGGTCTCCGGGCGGGTCTCGTCCCGGCGTCCGGAGGATGCGGAGGATGAGGCGGAGGTGCGGGAGCCGAACAGCCGGTCCACGGCGAAGGCGCCCGGGCCGGTGAAGACCAGCAGCAGGAAGGACCAGCAGAACATCGCGGAGGCCTCGCCGCCGTTCTGCAGCGGCCAGAGCGCCTCGGGCTGGTGCACGGTGAAGTACGCGTACGCCATCGAGCCGGAGGCGACGAAGGCGGCCGCGCGGGTACCGAGGCCCAGCAGGATCAGGCCGCCGGCGATCAGCTGGATGGCTGCGGCGTACCAGCCCGGCCAGCTGCCGGCCGCGACGGTGCCGCCGCCGTGCGCACCGCCGAGGACTCCGAAGAGGGAGGCGGCCCCATGCGAGGCGAAGAGCAGTCCGGTGACGATCCGGAACAGCGCGAGGGCATAGGGCCGGGCATGGTCGAGACGCGAGGTCATGGGGGGACTCCTGCGGTGGGGGACGGGGGCCCGAAGTCGTGGCGGGGATCCTCGAGCGCGAGCGAGCCATAGGTTAGGTAGGCCTTACCGACCTGGCAAGCGCGACTTCCGGCCACCGGCCGAGGGGGTCCGACGCTATCCCGCCGCCGGAAGGACACGCCGGTGACGCGCGCGGGAGTCCCCGCGCCGGGGCGGTCTCACGGGTCTCGGGGCAGGTCGGGTGCCCGGACGGTGATTCGGGACCCGCCGGTCCGCTCCCCTGTGGCGGACCGGCGGGTCCTCGTGTCGCCACCGAGCCCAGGGCCGGGGCTCAGCCCCAG
>NZ_JBSGZI010000194.1:0-1926 GCF_053610945.1 Streptomyces sp. NPDC054849 | reverse complement strand
CTTCTGCGGCGGGCTCGGTGCGAGCTGGGCATGTGCGGCTGGGGCAGGGGCATCCAGTTCTCCTGTGCGCCTGGGCTCCGAGCGCTCCACCTGGCGCTCGGCACCCGGGGGTCGTTGTCCTCTGTGCCCGGCAGCGCTGTGAAACTCCGCGCCGGCCGAGGGAACTTGGGGCCGGAGTGCAGCAGCATCGTGGAGCTGCACAGCAGCTCCACAGGATTTATCGAAACGTGATAATTTCTCGCACCGCGTCTACGGCGCTCCGAACAACACCGGAAGATTCCCCTCCAGCGGAGGTTGCGACTGGCCACCGCGTCGCCTGCCACCTACGCGTCCCCGACGGCAAAATTAAAGCAAAACCGTGGGGCCGTAAGTGGCCGGACCTCTCCAGGAGGGAGTACGAGGGCCGCAACTCCCGTGTCAGTCAGGGCTGTTGGCGCAGGAGGCAACCTCGGCGGGCTTGTCGCTCTTCCCCGGACAAGCCTCACCCCGGCACGAACGAGGAAAACGATGTGCGAACTTCTGAACCGCATCTGGTCCCGCCCGCGTGGCGAGTGGACCCGCGTCCTTCGCAGGGAACTCCCCGCGCTGGCCGCCGAGATAGTGGAGGAGCTTCTGCATGGAATTCCGGAATTTTCCGCACTTATCGATGACAACGATGCCATTGATGACGAGTTGCTCTGTCAGAGGGTGGAGAAGGCTCTCCTCTCCGCCCTCGGCTACCAGGAGCAAACCCGGGAACAGACACCGGACAAGGACGAGTACCAGTCCGAGAGCGAGGACGAAATCGAGGACCGGAGCAGGTTCGAGAGCAAGGTCGGAGACAGGGCCGAGAGCGGGGCGGGACCCCGGGTGGAGGTCAGGGCGGCGGCCCGGGCGGACACCGGGGCGGAGGTCGGCCACCGGATCCGGGAGGACTGCGAGGTCACGCACGAGGGCCGGGACGAAGGTGTCCGAGAGGGCGACCGCGCCCGTCAGGACCTCTTCAAGACCCTCACCGACGACCGGGCCGCGTCCGAGAGTTCCCTCAGCGAGCTCGCCGAGGCGGCCGGCTGGCCCCTCCCCCCGGCCGTACGGGCCATCGTGCCGGCCACGCCCGGCGAGGCGCACCAGCTCGCCGCCGTACTGGACGACAACGTGCTCGCCGGTATGTTCGCGGGCCGTCCGTGTCTGCTGGTCCCGAGCCCCGACCCGGACACCCGCGCGCCCATGGAACACCTGCTGCGCGGTCGGTTCGCGGCCGTGGGCCACGCCGTACCCCTCCGGGACACGGCCTCCTCACTGCGCTGGGCGCTGCGCCTGTTCGCGCTGACACCCGCCCGCCCGGGCCTGGACGCCCGGCCCGTCTTCGTCGACGACCACCTCTCGACGCTGTTGCTGCTCCAAGACGAGCCCCTGGCCCACGCACTGGCCGCCCGGTGGCTGCGGCCGCTGGCGGATCTGACCCCCCGCCAGAGCGAGCGGCTGGAGGTGACCCTGCTCGCCTGGCTGGAGGGCGGCGGCGCCCCCGAGGCCGCCAAGGCCTTGAGCGTGCACCCGCAGACCGTGCGGTACCGCATGCGCCAGCTGGAGAAGCTCTTCGGAACCGGCCTGCGCGACCCGCGGACCCGGTTCGAGCTGGAGATGGCCCTGCGCAGCCGCCGGCTGATGGCCCAGGTGCGGCGTCAGCACTCGCGGGTGACCCGGAGGACGGCCCGTGTGATCCAGGCGGACTTCACGCCGCTGGTCGTCGGGCGGATGGCTCGCGTCAACGGTCTGTGAACCACGGCCGCCCGGCCCGGTCCCGTCGTCACGGGGCCGGGCCGGGCGTTTGTGCGTGCGCACCGTCGGGACGCGATCCGGCGCACGCGTGCGGTGTTTGGGGCCAAGAGGGTGGGGGGCCACCACCAATCACGGGCGGGGGCCGGGGGGGGGGGGGGGGACGGGGGG
>NZ_JBSGZI010000193.1:0-2433 GCF_053610945.1 Streptomyces sp. NPDC054849 | reverse complement strand
ACCCTCGCGGGTTTTCCTCCGGGCTTTCGTTCTGTTCTTGCGTTTCCGACTCTATCAGACTCTTTCGTGTCCGATTCCCGGTCGAAGCGGGTTTCACTTTCCAGTTCTTCGCTTTCGCGTTTCCCTTTCCGGCGATTCCGACTCTATCAGAAGATCTCCACCGGTTTTCACCGACTTCGGATTTCTGAATGCTGAGACGGATGCCCTGCCTGGGAATTGGATTCCGTACAGGGAGTGCTGCCGAACTCTTCCGTTCGAGGCAACCGCTCCACTCTACAACCTCCCGGCCCCAGGCTCCAAATCGTCCTGCCCCCGCCGCCTGACCTGCGACTCGATGGTGGATACAGCGCTACAGCGACTGCACCGCCGGCCCGAGCACACGCAGACCGACCTGCGAGGCCAACCACTCGGCCCGCTGGAGATCGCTCTGACCCACGCATACGGACAGCACGTGTCCGTCAGCCGGGTCACCCCAGAGCTCCCTGCAGTTGAAGGCCAGCTGAACCCCGGAGTACTTGCTGGATCTCCAGTCCTGCGTCGGCGTGGCCGGCCAAGCGCCGAGGTACCAGTGGATCCCCGCGGGGACGCCCCCCACCACGGCAGCAAGGTCCGCCTCGAAGCTTCGGAAGGGGACGTCCTCCGCCAGGTTCAAGCTCAGCGGCAAGAGGGCACCCAGCTCCGAGGCGTCCAGGGGGAGCTCGCAGGGACGGAACGACTTGGCGTCCGCCCCCTCACCCGAGTCGAGCCAAGCCCCCGCGGGCAGGACGGGCCGGATCCGCTCGACGTCTTCAAGCGTGCTCAGCGTCGCCCACACGGTGGGCTCGGCGTACTGAAGCGTCTCGGCGAGCGCGAAAAGACGCTCAGCCATGCGGAATGCCTCCACGGCATCGGCCGTCTGCATCACCGGGTAGGCGTACGAACTTCCCATGGCGACACTCTGCCACGCCTGAGGGAGGGGCCCTCCAGGTATTCGGCACGGGCGACGTCTCCCCCGGCCTGGGCGCCGGCAGGCTCACGAGGCGCCGCCACGGAGCTGCTGCCGAGCCGACGGAAGCAAGGCGTGTGTACCGCCTCCGGACGCGAACATGATCTGCCGCCGTCCGCCGCCCCAGGGCGGCGGTCATCCGTTCTTCCCGGGGCGGGAACCTGTATGACGGACGTGCCGATCCTCCAACGTGTGGCCAGAGACGGCCCGTTCGCCGGGATCGGAGCTCCCGCTCTGCCCGTCGTCGACGAACAATCGCGGAGCGTCGCGGTCGACGGAGATCTCGGGTTCCTCCCGTGAAGCGGCGGCGTGACCGCTGACCGCAACTGGACGCGGCGCCGGACCGGCGTCGACGAGCGGGACGGGCTCGGGTTCTGCCGGTCGCCGGTCGCCGGTCGCCGGTCGGGGCCAGGGTCACACTCAGGGGCGTCCCCCTCGATCACACCGCAACGACCCTCGACACCGACGACGACACCGTCTGCCCCGCCTACCCCTCCGGAAGCCGCACCGCACTGGACGCTTACAACGGCTCGGTCCGCCTGCACACCGACCTCGAGGTGGACAGAGAACCGACGAACCCGCACTCCGCCTCGCGGTGGCGCCCCGCGGTCACCGGCTCATGGGACCGTCTACGGCCGCGTCCTGATCCGGGAACCGCTCAGAGATTGACGCGCTTGAGGTAGACCCGTCGGCGGTGCGGGATGGTCTGGTACCAGACCATCAGGTGCTCGTCTTCGTACGTACGCAGCCGCATCGGGTGGGGGTCCTCGTAGAGGCTGCCGTCCTTGGGGTCGATCGCCATCGACGCCAGGTCGACCAGGCCGTCCATGACGGCGCCGACCAGGTCCTGGTCCTCCGCGGGCATATCGCCGAAGACCCAGAGCCGGCTGGGATCGGATTCCCACGCCCAGCCGCTGTCGTTCTCCACGCCCTCACCCCGCAGGGTCACTGACCGATCTCGCGCTGGGCCTCGGCAAGGATGCGGCTGCTCGTCTCCATGGCGGCCCGGAACTGTTCCTCCGTGGCGTCCGGATCGCCCGCGACGCGCTCGGCGTCGTGCAACGCCGCCGATCGCGCCGGCCACCGGTGGATGGCGACGTGTGTGGCCCACTTGATGAGGAAGAACCGCAGCGGGTTGATGGCACCGGTCTCCGCGGCACGGTCGAAGGCCTCGTTGCATTCCTTGTCGAGCACGGCCAGGTTGGCCATGTCGATCCGGCGCACGGCGTCCCGCAGGGCTTCCCGTGTCATCGCCGGCTGAGGGATGAGCGGGCCGCCGTCTTCCCACTGCTGTGCTGTCATCGTGTCCTCCAGGGGAACGCTGGCCAGGATACCCAGCGGAGCCCGACGAACTGCCGGTGAACGCAGAAAAGCCCCGCACCGGACCGGTAAAGGTCTGGTGCGGGGCTTCCCGCAATGATTGTTCGGCGGCGTCCTACTCTCCCACA
>NZ_JBSGZI010000192.1:0-3206 GCF_053610945.1 Streptomyces sp. NPDC054849 | reverse complement strand
GGACTACATGAACGAGCGCTACGGCAGCCCCGTCGGCGCCTGGAACTTCTGGTCCGCCAACCACTGGTACTAAGCCACCAGCAGCACGGCAGCAGCGCAGTGATGCAGTAACGCAGCAGACATACGAAGGCCCCGGCGGCCGACCTCCCCAGGTCCGGCCACCGGGGCCTTCTGCATCCCATCCCAAGGGGTTCAGAGGCGCCCGCCCACGGAACTCACCGAGCCCCCAGGGCTCACAGGGCTCACAGGGCTCACAGGCGCTGGATGATCGTGCCGGTCGCCAGCGCGCCGCCGGCGCACATGGTGATCAGCGCGAACTCCTTGTCACGCCGTTCCAGCTCGTGCAGCGCGGTGGTGATCAGCCGGGCGCCGGTGGCGCCGACGGGGTGGCCGAGCGCGATGCCGCCGCCGTTGACGTTGACCTTCTCCAGGTCCTGGCCGAAGACCTGGGCCCAGCTGAGGACGACGGAGGCGAAGGCCTCGTTGATCTCGACGAGGTCGATGTCCCCGAGGGACATCCCGGCCTTGCCGAGCACCGCCCGGGTCGCGTCGATCGGCCCGTCCAGGTGGTAGTGCGGGTCGGCGCCGACGAGCGTCTGGGCGACGATCCGGGCGCGCGGCTTGAGCTTGAGCGCGCGGGCCATCTTGCGTGAGGCCCACATCACGGCGGCGGCACCGTCGGAGATCTGCGAGGAGTTGCCGGCGGTGTGCACGGCGGTCGGCATGACCGGCTTGAGCCGGGCCAGCGCCTCCATGCTGGTGTCGCGCAGACCCTCGTCCCGGTCGACCAGGCGCCACATGCCCTGTCCGGCGGCCTGTTCCTCCTCCGTGGTGGGCACCTGGACGGCGAACGTCTCGCGCTTGAACCGCTCCTCCGCCCAGGCGGCCGCGGCCCGCTCCTGTGAGAGCAGGCCCAGCCTGTCGACGTCCTCGCGGCCGAGGCCCCGGTGGCGGGCGATCCGCTCGGCGGCCTCGAACTGGTTCGGGAGGTCCACGTTCCACTCGTCCGGGAAGGGTTTGCCCGGGCCGTGCTTGGATCCGGAGCCCAGCGGCACGCGGCTCATGGCCTCGACGCCGCAGGCGATGCCGATGTCCATGACCCCGCCGGAGATCATGTTGGCGACCATGTGGTTGGCCTGCTGCGAGCTGCCGCACTGACAGTCCACGGTCGTGGCGGCGGTCTCGTACGGGAGTCCCATGGCGAGCCAGGCGTTGCGGGCGGGGTTCATCGACTGCTCGCCGGCGTGGGTGACGGTGCCGCCGACGATCTGCTCGACGCAGTCGGGCTGGATTCCGGTACGGGCCAGCAGTTCACGGTAGGTCTCGCCGAGCAGGTAGGCGGGATGGAGGTTGGCGAGCGCGCCCCCGCGCTTGCCGATGGGAGTGCGTACGGCTTCGACGATGACGGGTTCCGCGGCCATGAGCTCGTCCTCTCCTGCACTGCGCAACGCGGCGGGCCGTCCCGGCGCCCCGCCCGAACTAGTACGCGTTCTAGTTCTATCCGCAGTCTTATGACCTGGGGCCCCGGCACGCAAGGGTCTTGCACGCGGCCTGCACGGATTCCACACGCAACAGTTGACGCTCCGACCCTTGTCACTTCCAGAACTCGTTACTACCTTCAAGCCAACTTCTGATGGTCCGTCAGACTTTGGAGTTGCCCGATGTCCTGCCCCGCGCTGCCCGACGGTTTCGACGCCACCGACCCCGACCTGCTCCAAAGCCGGGTCCCCCACCCCGAATTCGCCAAGCTGCGGCAGAGCGCACCGGTGTGGTGGTGTCCGCAGCGGCGGGGCATCACCGGCTTCGACGACGAGGGCTACTGGGTCGTGACCCGGCACGCGGACGTCAAGTACGTCTCCACGCACCCGGAACTCTTCTCCTCCACCACCAACACGGCCATCATCCGCTTCAACGAGCACATCCAGCGCGATGCAATAGATGCCCAGCGCCTGATCATGCTGAACATGGATCCGCCGGAACACACGCGCGTACGCCAGATCGTGCAGCGCGGTTTCACCCCGCGGGCCATCCGCGGGCTGGAGGCGGCCCTCCGGGACCGGGCCCGGAAGATCGTCGAGGAGGCGTCGGCGGCAGCGGCCGACGGCAGCTTCGACTTCGTCACGCAGGTGGCGTGCGAGCTTCCGCTGCAGGCCATCGCCGAACTGATCGGCGTACCGCAGAAGGACCGCTCCAAGATCTTCGACTGGTCGAACAAGATGATCGCCTACGACGACCCGGAGTACGCGATCACCGAGGAGGTCGGCGCCAACGCGGCGATGGAACTCATCGGCTACGCGATGAACCTCTCCGCCGAGCGCAAGGAGTGCCCGGCCAAGGACATCGTCACCCAACTCGTCGCGGCGGAGGGCCAGGGCAACCTCGGCTCGGACGAGTTCGGCTTCTTCGTTCTCCTCCTCGCGGTCGCGGGCAACGAGACCACGCGCAACGCCATCAGTCACGGCATGCACGCCTTCCTGACCCACCCCGAGCAGTGGGAGCGCTACAAGGCGACCCGGCCGTCGACCACCGCGGAGGAGATCGTGCGCTGGGCCACCCCGGTGGTCTCCTTCCAGCGCACCGCCACGCAGGACACCGAACTCGGCGGCCAGAAGATCAAGGCGGGCGACCGGGTGGGGCTGTTCTACTCCTCCGCCAACCACGACCCCGAAGTCTTCGAGAACCCGGACGTCTTCGACATCACCCGCGACCCGAACCCGCACCTGGGCTTCGGCGGCGGCGGCCCGCACTTCTGTCTCGGCAAATCCCTGGCCATCATGGAGATCGACCTGATCTTCAACGCCCTGGCCGATGCCCTGCCCGACCTGCGCCTGACCGGCGAAGACCCGCGCCGGCTCCGCGCGGCCTGGCTCAACGGCATCAAGGAACTCCGCGTCAGCCACGCCTGACCACCCCACCACCATCAACAGCCTCGCCGGCGTTTGAGGCGCGGGTCCCGGGGCGGAACCCCACACCTCCAGCCCCGCCACCCCCTCCAGCCCCGCCGCACCCTCCAGCCCCGCCGGCGTTTTGAGGCGCGGGGTCCAGGGCGGAGCCCCGCACCTCCAGCCCCGCCGGCGCTTGAGGCGCAGGGCCCGGCGCGGAAGCCCGGCAGCCGGCCAGCACCCGTTCGAGTGGCGGCCCGGCGCCAGCCAGGCGATCCTGACTGACAGCGGCGATCCAGCCGAAGGGGCGCCGGGGCACAGGAT
>NZ_JBSGZI010000191.1:0-3208 GCF_053610945.1 Streptomyces sp. NPDC054849 | reverse complement strand
GACGAGGCGCTGGACGATCTGGTCGGCTTCTTCGTGAACACGCTGGTGCTGCGCACCGACACGTCGGGCGACCCGACCTTCGCCGAACTCCTGGGCCGTGTACGGGAGACCGGTCTCGGCGCCTACGCGCACCAGGACGTGCCGTTCGAGCGGCTGGTCGAGGAGCTCAACCCCGCCCGCTCACTCGCCCGCCACCCGCTCTTCCAGGTGGCGATGGTCCTCCAGTCCAACGGCGGGGCCGAGCTGGAGCCGGCCGGCCTGTGTGCCGAGGCGCTGCCGGCGGACACCGGGGTCGCGAAATTCGACCTCAACGTGACGCTGGAGGAGTTCTTCGGCCCGGACGGATCGCCCGCCGGACTGGACTGCGCCATCGACTTCGCCACCGACCTCTTCGACCGGGAGACCGTCGAGTCCGTCGCCGCCCGCTTCGGCCGGCTGCTGACGGCGGTGACGGCCCGGCCCGACCAGCGGATCGGCCGCGCCGACCTGCTGGCCGAGGACGAGCGCGCCGGACTCCTCGGCGGCCACCGGCCGCTGCCCGCCGAAACTCCCCTCGTACCAGAGGCCTTCGCGGCCCGGGTGACGGCCATGCCGGACGCCACGGCCCTGGTCTTCGGGGAGACGCGGCTGACCTACGCCGAGCTGGACGCCCGCGCCGGCCGGCTCGCGCACGGCCTGATCGCCTCCGGCATCGGACCCGAGGACGTGGTCGCGCTCGCCCTGCCGCGCTCGGTGGAGACGGTGGTCTCCCAGCTCGCCGTGCTCAAGGCCGGTGCGGCGTTCCTCCCGCTGGACGCCGAGTACCCGCTGGAGCGCACCGCCCACATGCTGGCCGACGCCCGGCCGGCGGCCGTCCTCACCGGTGCCGGCTGGCCGCTGCCCGAGGTGCTGGACGGTCTCACCGTCCTGGACGCCGACGAGCGGACCTGGGCCGGGCAGCCCACCGACGCCCCGCCCGTCCGCGTCCACCCGTCCACCGCCGCCTACGTGATCTACACCTCCGGATCCACCGGCCGCCCCAAGGGCGTGGTGGTGAACCACGGTTCGCTCGCCGGCCTGCTGGCCGCCCACCAGGCGGAGACCTTCGGCGAGCCCGCGCGGACGCACGGCCGGCTGCGCGCCGCGCTGACCGCCTCCCTCTGCTTCGACGCCTCCTTGAACAGCCTGCTGTGGATGATCGCGGGCCACGAGCTGCACCTGATCGGCGACGATCTGCGCCGCGACCCCGCCGCTCTGGTCCGCCACCTCCGCACGACGGGCGTCGACGCCGTCCAGTTCACGCCCACCTACGCCGAACAGCTCATCGCTGAAGGTCTGTTGGACGCCCCCGCGCCGCGCGTGGTGCTCCTGGGCGGTGAACCGATCGGCCAGGCGCTGTGGACCCGCCTGCGCGAGGCCCCGGACACCACCGGCCACAACCTCTACGGGCCCACCGAGTGCACCGTCGACACCCTGCTCCAGGCGTACGCCGACTCGGAGCGTCCCACCATGGGACACACGGTGCTCGGCACCCGGGCCTACGTCCTGGACGAGCACCTGAATCCCGTCCCGCCCGGCGTGCCCGGTGAGCTGTACCTGGCCGGGGACAGCCTGGCCCGCGGCTACCTGGGCCGGCCCGCGCTCACCGCGGAACGATTCGTCGCCGACCCGTCCGCTCCGGGGGAGCGGATGTACCGCACCGGCGACCTGGTCCGCCGCGGCCGCGACGGCCGGATCGACTACCTGGGCCGAACCGACCACCAGGTCAAGATCCGCGGCTTCCGGATCGAACCCGGCGAGATCGAACAAGTGCTGACCCGGCACACGGCCGTTCGCCAGGCCGTGGTCACCCCGCACGAGAGTGCCGACGGCGACCGACGCCTGGTCGCGCACTGCGCGGTGACCGCACCCAGCCCGGAACTCGCCCTGGAACTGCGGCGTTTCGTGGCGCAGACACTGCCCGGCCACATGGTCCCGTCGGCGATCGTCACGCTCGACGCGCTGCCGCTGACCGGCAGTGGAAAGATCGACCGGCGCGCCCTCCCCGCCCCGGACTTCCAGCTCTTCGCCGGCGGCCGGGCCCCCCGCACGGCGCGCGAGGAACTGCTCTGCGGCCTCTTCGCCGAAGTGCTCGGCGTGCCGGGGCCCCTCGCCATCGACGACGACTTCTTCGCCCTCGGCGGACACTCGCTGCTCGCCATGAAGCTGGTCAGCCGGGTCCGCACGGTGTTCGCGGCCGAGATCGACGTCCGTGACGTCTTCGAGGCGCCGGCGGTGGCCGCTCTGGCCCAGCGGCTGGACGGCGCCGGGGCCCGGCTCGCGCTGACGGCCGGCGAGCGCCCCGAACGGCTCCCGCTCTCCTTCGCCCAGCAGCGGCTCTGGCTCATCGACCGCATGGAGGGCCCCAGCGCCCTTTACAACCTCCCGCTCGCCCTGCGCGTCACCGGTCCGCTCGAACCGGCCGCTCTGGAACGCGCCCTCGGCGACCTGGTCGCCCGGCACGAGATCCTGCGCACGCTGATCAACGAGCAGGACGGCGAGCCCCGGCAGCGGATCGTCCCGCCCGCCGAGGCCCGGGTGCCCTTCGACCGCCGCACCACCCCGCCCGCCGACCCGGCGGCCGCCCTGACCGAGTGCACCGCGATCCCCTTCGACCTCGCCTCCGAACTCCCGGTACGCGCCCACCTATTCCCGCTCGGCCCCGACGAGCACCTCCTCGTCCTCGTCCTGCACCACATCGCCGGCGACGGCTGGTCCATGGACCCGCTGCTGCGCGACCTGGCCGCCGCCTACGCCTCCCGCCGCGACGGCTCGGCGTCCGAGTGGCAGCCGCTACCGCTGCAGTACGCCGACTACGCGCTCTGGCAGCGCGAGCTGCTCGGCGACGAGGGTGACGAGGAGAGCGTGGTCTCCCGCCAGCTCGCCTACTGGCGCGACGCCCTGGCGGGACTCCCCGAGGAGCTGTCGCTCCCCGTGGACCGCCCCCGCCGGGCGGACAGCAGCCACCTCGGCGACCGCGTCGTCCTCCCGTTCGGTGCCGAACTGCACCGTTCACTGGTCGAGTTGAGCCGCGAGCACCGGGTCACGATGTTCATGACCCTGCAGGCCGCACTGGCCGCGCTGCTCACTCGGCTCGGCGCCGGAAGCGACGTGCCGATCGGCTCGGTGGTCGCCGGCCGCACGGACGAGGCGCTGGACGACCTGGTCGGCTTCTTCGTCAACACGCTGG
>NZ_JBSGZI010000190.1:0-3252 GCF_053610945.1 Streptomyces sp. NPDC054849 | reverse complement strand
CCCCCGGGCGCTCCCGCGGCGTGCGCGGCCGCCGCGCCGCGCACGCGGCCGGCGGGCCGTCCCGGCCGGTACCCCGCCCGGGCAACCACCGAGGCGGCGGGCGCGTCTCTTCCGGCGGGCCCCTTCCGCGCCGGGTCGACCGCGGCACACGGGGCGGGCTCGCCCGCGCAGGGCCGGCCGGCCGGACCGGACGACAACCGCACCACGGGGGAGGTCGCATGACCGGCACCGACCAGCACGCCGTCGTCGTGGGCGGCGGCCTCGCCGGGGTCACGACCGCCCTCGAACTCGCCGGCGCCGGTCTGCGGGTCACGCTGCTGGAAGGCCGCCCCCGGCTCGGCGGGCTCGCCTTCTCCTTCAAGCGCGGTGACCTCGACGTCGACAACGGCCAGCACGTCTACCTGCGGTGCTGCACCGCCTACCGGTGGTTCCTCGACCGGGTCGACGGCGCCGCCCTCGCGCCCCTGCAGGACCGGCTCGACGTACCCGTCCTCGACGTCGCCCACCCCGGCGGCCCGCGCCTGGGACGGCTGCGCCGCAGCGCCCTGCCCGTGCCCCTGCACCTGGCCGGATCGCTGGCCCGCTACCCGCACCTCTCCCTCGCCGAGCGCGCGAGCGTCGGCCGCGCCGCCCTCGCGCTGCGCCGTCTCGACCCCGCCGACCCGGCGCTGGACGGCCTGGACTTCGCGACCTGGCTCGGCCGCTACGGTCAGTCCGCCCGTACGATCGAGGCCCTCTGGGACCTCGTCGGCATCGCCACCCTCAACGCCACCGCCGAGCAGTCCTCGCTGGGCCTGGCCGCGATGGTGTTCAAGACCGGCCTGCTCTCCGAGAAGGGCGCGGCCGACATCGGCTGGGCCCGGGTACCGCTCGGAGAGCTGCACGACACCCTCGCCCGCAAGGCCCTCGACGCCGCCGGTGTACGGACCGAACTGCGCACCCGGGTCACGGCCGTCTCCCGCACCCCCGAAGGCGCCTGGCGGGTCGACACCGAGGACGAGTCCATGGAGGCGGGCACCGTCGTCCTCGCCGTCCCGCAGCGCGAGGCGCACGGACTGCTCCCGGCCGGAGCCCTCGCCGACCCCGACAAGCTCCTCGACATCGCCACCGCGCCGATCCTCAACGTCCACGTCGTCTACGACCGCAAGGTGCTCAAGCAGCCCTTCTTCGCCGCCCTCGGCTCCCCGGTGCAGTGGGTCTTCGACCGTACCGACTCTTCCGGACTTCCCGACGGCGGCCAGTACCTGGCGCTGTCCCAGTCCGTCGCCCAGGACGACATCGACGAGCCCGTCTCGGTCCTGCGCGGCAAGTACCTGCCCGAGCTGGAGCGGCTGCTGCCCGCCGCGCGAGGCGCAAAGGTACGGGACTTCTTCGTCACCCGGGAGCGGACGGCCACCTTCGCCCCCACCCCCGGCGTCGGCCGGCTGCGCCCCGGGGCGCGCACCGACACGCCGGGGCTCTACCTGGCCGGTGCGTGGACTGCCACCGGTTGGCCCGCGACCATGGAGAGCGCCGTCCGGAGCGGCCTGAGCGCGGCGCACGCCGCACTCGCCGCGCTCGGCCGCCCCCGCGAACACCCTCTGCAGGAGGCGGCATGACGAGCACCATCAGCAGCACCGGCACCACCGGCACCACCGGCACCACCGGCACCACCGGCAGCACCGGCACCACCGGCACCACCGGCACAACACGTACAGGAACAAGAGGAGAGCCAGTGAACCCGGGGAATCCGGCTGTCGAGAACACGGATGCCAGTGTGGGCACAGCCGGAAGGGGCGTGGAGAAGGCCGACACGATCGCCCTCCTGGAGCGCGGCCGTACGCTGTCGACCCCCGCGCTCCGCGCCGCCGTGGACCGGCTCGCGGCGCCCATGGACACCGTCGCCGCCTACCACTTCGGCTGGATCGACGCCCAGGGCAACGAGGCCGACGGCGACGGCGGCAAGGCCGTGCGCCCCGCCCTCGCACTGCTCTCCGCCGAGGCCGCGGGCGCCGCGGCCGAAGTCGGCATCCCCGGCGCCGTCGCGGTCGAGCTCGTGCACAACTTCTCGCTGCTGCACGACGACCTCATGGACGGCGACGAGCAGCGCCGCCACCGCGACACCGTGTGGAAGGTGCACGGACCGGCCCTCGCGATCCTGGTCGGCGACGCCCTCTTCGCCCTCGCCAACGAAGTGCTGCTGGAGCTCGGCACCGTCGAGGCGGGCCGCGCGACCCGCCGGCTGACCACCGCCAGCCGCAAGCTCATCGACGGCCAGGCGCAGGACATCTCCTACGAGCACCGCGAGCGCGTCAGCGTCGAGGAGTGCCTGGAGATGGAGGGCAACAAGACCGGCGCCCTGCTCGCCTGCGCGGTCTCCATCGGCGCGGTGCTCGGCGGCGCGGACGACCGTACGGCCGACAAGCTGGAGGAGTACGGCTACCACCTGGGACTCGCCTTCCAGGCCGTCGACGACCTGCTCGGCATCTGGGGCGACCCGGAGGCCACCGGCAAGCAGACCTGGAGCGACCTGCGCCAGCGCAAGAAGTCCCTGCCGGTGGTCGCCGCGCTCGCGGCCGGCGGGCCCGCTTCCGAGCAGCTCGCCGAGCTGCTCGCCGCCGACGCCAAGAGCAGTGACTTCGAGAGCTTCTCGGAGGAGGAGTTCGCGGCCCGCGCGGCGCTCATCGAGACGGCCGGCGGCCGCCAGTGGACCGCCGACGAGGCGCGCCGCCAGCACGCCGTGGCGATCCGGGCCCTGGACGACGTCGACATGCCGCAGCGCGTGCGCGACCAGCTCGTGGCCCTCGCCGACTTCGTCGTCGTGCGCAAGAGGTGATCGCCACCCGACAGCGGATATGCATCGCGAGTCGCCGGCCGGTGCCCCCCCCTTATGGGTGGCGCGCACCGCCCGACGGCAGACCCCAGCACAGCAGAGGACACTGTTCTAAGGGGAAGCCATGACAGCGACGACCGACGGCAGCGCGGAGAGCGCTGGCGCTGGCAGCGAATCCACCCCGGGCGCTCCGCCGCCCGGTTCCGCCGGGGCGCTCGTCCCGCGGAGCGAATACGGGCTCCCGGGCGCGCCCGCCCCGGCCGCCGAAGCGGGGCCCTCGGTCCGGCCGGCCCCCGCCCCGCCCGGCCGGGGCGGCGCCGAACCGGCCGGGAGCGGCCGCGTCAGCGTCGGAACGCTCGCGGAGCCGCCCGGCGGCCCGCGGCCCCCCCCGCCCGTTAAGCGGGCAACCGCCGCGGTGAAGGCCCCGTTGGCCCCGCCGC
>NZ_JBSGZI010000189.1:0-3647 GCF_053610945.1 Streptomyces sp. NPDC054849 | reverse complement strand
AGTGGTTGTTTTTGAAGGCTGGTTTTGGGGTCTGGCTGGCTGGATGATCTGGGTCGTGGGCTCTGGTGGGGTGGGCCGGCGGTACTGCCGTGAGTGTGGTGATCCGCTGCCGTTGTCGATGGCGACGGACGCGGTGTTCTGTTCGTCTCGGTGCAGGTCGCGGCGGTGGCGGAGGCTCCAGCGGGCTCGGCTCCGGGTGGTGGCGATGCGACGGGGTGAGCTGGCTGTG
Organism: Streptomyces sp. NPDC054849; assembly: GCF_053610945.1. Taxonomy (NCBI): domain Bacteria; kingdom Bacillati; phylum Actinomycetota; class Actinomycetes; order Kitasatosporales; family Streptomycetaceae; genus Streptomyces; species Streptomyces sp. NPDC054849. The sequence goes on along the minus strand of NZ_JBSGZI010000189.1, from coordinate 3,418 downwards.
TGCCCTGTATGTGGCCGCGGCTGGACGGTTGGGGTGGAGCGGCAGCGGTCGGCTCGGTACTGCTCGCCGCGGTGTCGGGTGAGGGCCTTCCGGGAGCGGGCGTCGCGGAATGGTGTTACGGAAACGCCGTAGCCGAACGGCGCGAACGCGGGCGTGCCGGTGGTGTCACGTGTTCGGGGGCGCCATGGAGTGCTTCGCACCGGTAGTTCGCGCTCTGCCGGTCGATGTCGTGGACGCATCACGCTGGCAGGGACCTGGAACGGAGTGCACCTGATGGGCTGCCACCGGTGGCCGGCTCCGGACCGAGGGGGTGGTGGGGATCATGGCGGACATGGTCGGGAACGTGACCGTGCAGCGTTACGAGCAGATCGTCGCGGCCGGAGTCGAGCTGGTCGAGCAGGTCTCCGGGGCTCAGTTCGCGCTCGGGGATCTGGCACTGGAGATCGAGCCAATGCGGTCCTGGGGCAGTCCCGAGCCTTGCGCGGCCACCGAGCCGGAGTTCACCGTGAAGGTGTCGTTGCAGCGGTTCGCCGACGACATCGGGGTGTCGGAGCGGACGGTGACGGCTTGGCGGTGGACGGCCGCGAAGTGGCCGGCCGCCAAGCGCCGGAAAGGGATCTCTTTCACGGTCCACCGGATTCTCGGGTCGGTCGTGGATCAGGCCGAGCGGTGGGCATCGCTGGATGATCCGCCGTTCAACGAGCGCAGTGGGCGGCGGCAGTGGACGCCGGATGGCGCGAAGCGGCTGCTGGGCCACAAGGTCGACATCCCGGTCACGGTCGAGGAGAAGATCAGGGCGGTCACCGACCTGACCAGGGACGACAAGGTCGCGGCAGCGGTCACGGCGGACCTTTTGCTCAGGCCGACCGCAGCGGCTCAGGTCAGTCAGGAGGACCGGGTGCGGGTGGTCGCGGAGCTGACCCGGGACGACGAGGTCGCCAAGAAGGTCACCAGGGACCTGCTGCGGCGTCCGCAGGTCGCGAGGGAAGCCATGCGGGACGACACCGCCAGGCTCCTGGTCAACCGGGCGCAGTTCGACAACTCCGAGCGGGCCCGCGAGACGCTCCGCGAGCGGGTCCCGGCGGTCCGCAAGATCGAGCACACCATCGAGTACCTGGACCTGGTGGGCTCGTGCCACTCCTATGTGGCCTCGCTTGGTCGGCTCGTTCCGCGCCTGCGAGGGCAGGAGTTCACCGAGGACGAGCGGGAGACCGTCCGGCGCGGCATAGCCAGGGTGAGGGCCGCGGCCGACTGGCTGGAGTCGGCCATAGACGCCGGGGTGTTCACCCTGGACGAGCAGCTCGCCCAGCTCCTCAAGGGCGAGTAGGCAATGGCCCGCCGCCAGACTCTCCCGCTCGCTGAGCACTACGGCGACCTGGTCCGCGTCGCTCTGATGGAAGCCCGGCCGGCCGGGCTCCAGTCCAGTCAGCTGGTGGCCGCTACCCGGCTGAGGAAGTCCCAGGTCACGCGGGGGATCCGGCAGCTGCGGGATGTGGGCGCGGCCGAGCACCTGACCCCGATCATCTGGCGCCGGCGGGACGGATACATGTTCTCCGACGATCCCGCGGACTGGATCGAGTACGAGAAGAAGCAGCTGTTGCAGGTCCTGGGCCGGCTGACCCGGGTGATCACCGGCACCGTGGCCCCGCACCTGGCCCGCCGCCCTGAGGATGAATGGGCGCAACTGGTCATCGCCCAGCTGACCGGCGTCCGGGCGACCCTCGCCCAGCTCGCCAAATAGCCTTCCCACCAGGCTCTACTTCGCGAGTGCCGCCATGCCGACACCTGTTCGTCGCCGCCGCTATCCCTCCGACACCACCACGGCGGAGTGGGCTCTGATCGAGCCCCTCCTGCCGACCCCGGCCTGCCAGACCAAGACCGGCGGGCACCCCGAGAAGTGGCCCCGCCGGCAGATCGTGGACGCGATCCGCTACATCGTCGACAACGGCGCGAAGTGGCGGGCCCTCCCCGCGGACTTCCCACCCTGGGAAACTGTCTACGGGTTCTTCACCCGCTGGAACCGGGCGGGCCACGTCACTTACATCCGCGACCAGCTCCGGCGCCGCATACGTACCGACCTGGGACGATGTCCCCACCCCGTCACGCTGATCGTCGACTCCCAGTCGGTGAAGGCCGCGCACACCGTAAGCCAGGACACCCGCGGGTATGACGCCGCGAAGAAGATCAACGGCCGCAAGAGACACATCGTGGTCGACACCAAAGGCATGCCCGTCATGATCATGGTGACCCCGGCCGACATGACCGACCGGGACGCGGCCCGCGAACTCCTCTGGCGCCTTCGCCTCACCCAGCCGCAGATCACCCAGGTCTGGGCGGACTCCGCCTACGCTGGCCAGCTCGTCGACTGGGCCCGGGACTTCCTCAAAATCACCCTACGGACCGTCTCCCGACCCAAGGGAACGAAGGGCTTCGTCGTCCTTCCACGGCGCTGGCGCGTTGAGCGGACCATCGGCTGGATCATGAACGCCCGCCGCAACGCGAGAGACTACGAGCGACTGCCCCAGAACAGCGAAGCGCACCTGAACTGGTCACTCATCACCCTCATGACCAGGCGTATCGCCCGCAAGGGGCCCCGCACCGACAGCTGGACGAGGAAGCCCGACACGATCTCCGCCGGGCCTGCGGCTCAGTCTGCTGCCGGGACTGGTGCCGGCTGACGTTCGGCTTCCTCGAGCCACGTCAGATACCAGCGCGCGAAGGTCATCGGCCCACCGTTGCCGTCGAGCAGCGGCTCCAGGTCTTCATCATCTGCCCGGTTGTCGGACCAGATTCGCCCCCGCTCCGGGCCGCTGATGATGAGCCACTCGCGGGCGGCGCAACCCAGCGTTGAGATGACGGTCGCGCCGACAGTACGGTCCGATGAGAACATCAGTGGTTCCCAGCGCTCGTCCCATGCCTCGATAGCGTCATCGAAGTCTTCGATCTCTTCGAAGTCCTCTTCCTCCGGACGCTCGGACAGAAGCGCCTGAACGGCTTCGGGGTCTGCGCCTTCACGCGGAAACGGTTCGGCCAGTCGGGACAGGTCGGCGAGCTCGGCTCCGTCTCCCTCCCACCGCCAGCGCCCCTGGATCAGGCGCGCCGGATACACCCCGTGTGCTGGCCCGGCCCCTCCGGCGCCGACATAGAGGAGGAAGTCGCGGTACTCCTCGGGCAGCGACACGCCCATCTGGCCCTCGAGATCAGCCAGTTCCGCCGGCGTCAGAGGGTCCTCGAGGAAGAACTTGTGCCCCACCGCGCCGAAAACGCGGTCGCTACCAGGGGCGGCCACGAGTGACTGCACACGCTGCCGAACCCCCGCCCATATCGAATCGTCCATGCGGTGAGCCTAGGCGCGCCGACGACGACGGAGCGCAGTGGGCTACGAGGAACAGCAGGGCAGCCTTCAAAAACAACCACT
>NZ_JBSGZI010000188.1:0-3710 GCF_053610945.1 Streptomyces sp. NPDC054849 | reverse complement strand
CCGACCCCAGGCCCTACATCTGGACCAAGACCGCGGATGAGATCCTCGAACGCCTCGCCTCATATCTGAACAGAATTCCTGACTCAGAAGACTAGGGCATGTCGACAGAATGGTGACAGTTCGACTGTATGGTCAGCGAGTCCAATCGCATCCTGTGCAGGTCTCGGTGGCACGGCACCCACAGCACCACAGTCCGGACGCCTCGCAGGGCCATTCGACACGAGATAACGCCCGTGGTTGACAGAATGGGATCCATAGACGCCGACGACGTCCTCCTCCCCATGTTGGCCGACGTCGTCAACAGCACAACGAGCAACCCGGCAAAGCCGGATGGGTTGGCCTTGGGCTTCAGGCGCTCGGATGCAGGCGAGGTGGAGTACGGCCTGGTAGGCGATGCGAGTTTGTCGGTTCGGGTGGCCAGGCCACGCCACTCGGGCAGCGGACGGCAGCCCCCCGGCTTCTCGTTTAGCGTGAGGCCGGCGGAGGTGTGGCTGGATTGCTAGGGATTGACGGTAATGCAACGTGTTGGCCGAATTAAGGTCCCGCGCACCGAGGCGTGGGCCGGGATCTGCAGCGGCGGTGAGCCTGACCTGCAGGTCTGACACTTTGGGGTGCTGGTAAGAACCGTGTCACCAGCCGCAAGCGGCGTCTCGCCCACTCAGTCGCCTGGGGTAGGGGGCAGTCACGGAGTCGGCAGCCGCCTCGGCAAGCACAAGGCGACCGCCTTCAGCTAAGGCACGCACTTGTAGGTCGGGCGTAGCCGAAGGGCAGGCGTTCATCATTCCTGTGGTTGGTGAACGGAGGCATCCCCTGCTGTCCGTCGCCAATGGGCGAGGCGGTTCCGGGTGGCGAGGGTGCCGGGGTGGTCGGGCCCCAGTACCCGCTCCCGGTCCGCCACCAGCTGCTCAAAGGCGGCTGCCGCGCCGGCCGCGTCCCCCGCCTGCCCCTTGAAGCCAGCGAGGGTGTGCCGGGTGATGAGCGTGTGGGGGTGGTCGGGCCCTAGTACCCGCTCCATGTCCGCCAGCACATGCTCCAGAGCGGCTGCCGCGCCGGCCACATCCCCCGCGTCCCCCCTGAAGTTGGCGAGGCTGTGCCGGGCGTAGAGCGTGTCGGGGTGATCGGGCCCCAGCACCCGCTCCCGGTCCGCCACCAGCTGCTCCAGAGCGGCTGCTGCGCCGGCCACATCCCCCGCGTCCCCTCTGAAGGCAGCGAGGTCGTGCCGGGCGATGAGCGTGTGGGGGTCGTCGGGCCCCAGTACCTGCTCTTGGTCCGCCACCAGCTGCTCAAGAGCGGCTGCCGCGCCGGCCACATCCCCCGCCTGCCCTCTGAAGCCAGCGAGGTCGTGCCGGGCGATGAGGGTGCTGAGGTGGTCGGGCCCCATTACCCGCTCCATGTCCGCCAGCACATGCTCCAGAGCGGCTGCCGCGCCGGCCGCATCCCCCGCGTCCCCCCTGAAGGCAGCGAGCTCGTGGCGGGTGGCGAGGGTGCCGGGGTGGTCGGGCCCCATTACCCGCTCCATGTCCGCCAGCACATGCTCGAGAGCGGCTGCCGCGCCGGCCGCATCCCCCGCGTTCCCCCGCCAGTAGGCGAGGTGGTGCCGGGCGATGAGGGTGTTGAGGTGGTCGGGCCCCAGGTGGTGCTGGGTGTCGTTGACCAGCTGCTGGAAGTAGTGGACGGCAGCCGTGGTCTGGCCAGCCTCACCAAGGCTCCGACCGGTGCGGGCGAGGACGAGGTGGGCATCGGGCTGGTACAGGGCGGCTTCGGCGCGGAGGGTCAGCACTTCGGTGTTGGCGCGCAGCGCCTGGGCGAGGGCGGTGTCGCGTTCGATCTCGGGCCAGGCGGCCATCAGGGCGTCGGCGGCCGTATGGGCGAGTCGGTCGTGCTGATCGGTGGGGAGGGGATCGCGGACGGCGCGTTGGAGGAGCTGGTGGACGAGGACAGTGTGGTGTGGGCTGCTGGGGTCGTGGGCGATCAGGCTCAGGCGGTTTAGCGCCCGCAGCGCCTGTGTGGCTTCTGCATCCGTGATTCCTTTCGGATGGGTCTGGCCTGGGGCGGCGTTGTGGTGTGGGGCGAGGTGGTTGAGAGCTGGCGGGCTGGTCAGGACGGCAGCGGGGATGCCGTTGGGGTCGAGCATCGCGGCGAGCTGCAGCATGGGGCGGGCCAGACCCGCTGGGGGAAGCTGGTCAGCGCATTCAATGGACAGGGACCAGGTGGCGGCAACGTTGGTTGCCTGGTCGTCGGGGAGTCCGGAAGGGTCGGGCAGTACGTCCGTGAGGGTGCTTGCTCGGTCGGTAAGCCGGTGCCGGTAGGTGGCGCAGTCCAGGCCAACGTCGAGGAGGTACGCGGCGGCTTGGGACAGTGCCAGGGGAAGGTTGCCGACATCATTGGCGAGGCCGGCAAGCTGGTCGGCGGGCTCGTGGCGGTCGTGGGCGGTCAGAGCAGCGGTGAGGTAGGCGGTTGCCTCGTCGTCGGTGAACAGGCCCACCGGTACGAATCGGCGGCCGTTTCCGGTGAGAGCGGCGTCGCGGCGGCGGGTGGTGATCAGGGTGCGGCCGTGGGGGCTGTCGGGGGGCCACAGGTTGCGCAAGTCGGCTGGGTCGGCGAGGTCGTCGAGTACCACCAGCCAGCGGCGCGCCGTGCTGAGCTTGGGCTCCAGCCAGGCCAGGAAGGTGCGTGCGGCGGTCTCCGGGTCGGTGGGGTCGGCGCCGAGGATCTCGACTGCGGCCTGGGAGTAGCCGGTGACGACTGCGTCGCGGGTGGCGGCGGTGACCCAGACCAGCAGGTCCAGCTTCCCGGACTGCCACAGGGTTCGGGCGTAATGGGCTGCAAGTTGGGACTTGCCTGCTCCGCCGAAACCGGTCAGTACCTGGGTGTGTACGACGGTGTCCCCGCCGTACGCTGCGTGCTCCAGTTCCTGGGCGGTGGCACGGTCCTGGAAGCAGTGCGCCTGGCGAGGCAGCACGCCGACCTGGTGCGGCCAGGTCACCGGGGGGAGAGGCGCGGCGTGGAAGGCGACCCGCCCGCCGGGGCCGACATAGCCGACGGCGAGGCTGCGATCCTTGGCGGTGATACTCCCCGGTAGGCCGGCGAAGCCGGGCATCGGGTCAAGGGTGGCCGGTCCGCTCAGTCTTTGGGCGGCTCCGGCCTCGGATGGGGGCTGATGTACGCACCTCCTTGGATGGCCTGGGCCGCGATTGAGCTGTCCTCGGCATGGATGTTCACGTTGTGGGCTGCCGCCAGTCCGCCTGTCACTCCGCCCTGCGGGGCGTGTTCGTTCAGCAGAGCACGCAGCTGCTCAGCGGCTTGGCTGCGTTCTCCCTCGTCCAGGTTTTCCAGCATGGCTTCGATACGGGCTTGCCATGCGGCCTGTTGGCTGATCCGCGCCCGCTCTGCCTCGGCCGGGTCGGTGGCTTGCAGGGCGGTAGCGGTCTGGTCGAGGCGCTCCAGCTCCGCTTGCTCGCGCTGGGCATCGCCCCGCCCGAACCAACGCGCAACCGCGCCCCGCAACCCGTTCCACGCATCGGTACCGGCAACCTGCACTACCGCGGTGCCGCCAGCCACAGCCAGCGCTACCAGGGTCTCCAGCATCTTCCCGCCTCCTCACCCGAGTGGCCTCTCTAAGAGGTCCTAACAGAAGCTGTTGATCATGTGACTTTCGGTTCGGATGGTCGTTGGTCTGACCGTGGGGAAACGTCAGTCGCGGCCGTGGA
>NZ_JBSGZI010000187.1:0-3847 GCF_053610945.1 Streptomyces sp. NPDC054849 | reverse complement strand
TAGCTCAGTTGGTTAGAGCAGCTGACTCTTAATCAGCGGGTCCGGGGTTCGAGTCCCTGGCGGCGCACAGACGGAAGAAGGCCCCCACGCGAGTGGGGGCCTTCTTCGTCATGCCGTGCCCTGCCGTGCCCTGCCGTGCCCTGCCGTGCCCGGCATGACGCGCACCTCGCGTCACGTCCGTCACGTCGTGATCTTCACCGTGTAGGCGCCCGACCGGGTCCGGTCCGCCACCTCGATGGTGATCCGCTCCCCCGGCACCGTGTACGTCTCGCCCACCTCCAGCGGCGCGTCCGCCAGCGGCGGGTACACCGAGCGGTCCCAGCACGCCTCCGTCTCCGGATGCCCGTCCAGTACCTCGACGGGGCCGCCGCCCGACGCCGCCTCGTTGCGCACCCGGTAGACCAGGACCCCTTCCGTGCAGGTGTCCCCGTCGTTGCCGGCGGATCCCCGCGCCTCGACGGCGATCGCGCTGCCGGGCCCCGTACGGACCACCGCGAGCCGGGTACCACCCGTGCCGCCGCTCGGCGGGGCCTGCGCCAGCGGCTGCAGGGTGTGCAGTGAGGAGCCCGATTGCACGCAGTCCACCTGGGAGGCGTCCAGCCAGCCCAGCTTCCACTTGTGCCAGGCGAAGAGGTCCGGGGCCATCCCGAACTGACTGCCCATGACGTCCCAGTCGCCGACGTAGGTGTCCCAGTCACCCTTGCCGTCGGTGGGCCGGTGATAGAGGTCGGGCAGGTCGAAGACATGTCCGGTCTCGTGGGCCAGCACGTTCCGGTCCGGCGGGTGGCGTTCGAAGACGGTGACGATCCGTCGCAGTTCGGCGCCGTCCGCGACGATCGGGCGGTCGAAGTTCACGACTTTCGTCGCGTCGGAGTCCACGCCGGGCGCGTCCGGGTCGGCGACGAAGTAGACGACGTCGTACCGGGTGAAGTCCACCTCGGCGTCGGCGGTGGCGACCGCGTCCCGCAGGTAGGCCGCCCGGTCCGCGGGGGCCCAGTCCCGCCTTATCCCGTACGCCGTGGACGGCTTGGGCATCCGGAGCCACTGCTTCTGCGGGTGTGGGACGAGGTGGAAGCGCCCGTACGAGGCCTGCTCGAAGAAGTCGGTGGTGGCGGGGAAGTAGTCGCCGGTGATCTGCTCCGGCGTGAGGGTGCTGCGGTGGTCGGGGAACGAGAGGAAGACCATCACCGCGTTGAGCGTGCGCTCGGGCTTGGGGTACGCGCCGTTCCAGCTGTCCACCCCCAGGGAGTGGTGTGCCCCGGTGCGGGTGAGCGCGCAGGGTCCGGCCCCGGAATCGGCTACCGCGGGACCCGCGACGAGCGACATGGCGGCGAGCGCCGTCAGGGAAGTGAGCGCCGCGGCGGTGCTTCGGATGCGGGAACGGTCCACTCCCCCGGGTGTCTGCTGTCGCGCCACATCGACCTCCGGTGGTGGATTCGTACCTGTTTAGCCACCTTGAGGCGATTGTCTTACTAATGCCCTGTTCCGCTGCCCCACACGAGTGAGCAATAGGGCAAGCCGGTGACCCCCGAACTTCACGCACCTGCCTACAGAACGTCACGACCGATCACCCGAGATCAGCAGGGGCCTCCGCATGCTCAGAGCCGCGCAGAAACGATCAAGCGATCTTGGTCCGGCGATCCGTCATCACGCCGAACTCCGGCGTCCCACCCGGCGACGCCGCTGGATAGGGCCTCCCGGCAGCCTCTATGATCGGCACACTTTCCTGCACGGACACTCACGAACACTGCGGGGCCAACGGTGAGCGGAACCTCAGAAGGAACCGGTTCGGCGGCCGACAGCATCCGATCGGCCATTACGGAGCGTCACCCGGCAGTGCCGGCAGTGCCGTCGGCCTCGGCCGATCCGGCCACGTCGGCCACGTCGGCCACGTCGGCCACGTCGGCGGCGCCCTACCGCGCCGAGTCCGAGCTGCGCGACTACCGGGCCGCCTTCAACGCGGCCCACCTCGCCATGGCGGTGGTCGACCGCGACGGCTACGTGGTCGCCGCCAACCAGGCCTTCGCCGGGCTGCTGGGCAGCGAGCCGCACGCGCTCGTCCACCGGTGCGCCGCCGACCTGGTGGACCTGGCCGCGGAGGCCCGCACCTGGGCCGCGTACCAGGAGGTGCTCCGCGGACGGCAGGCCCGGCTGCGGTGCACCCGCCGTCTCAAACACCCCGACGGGCACTCGCTGTGGACCGAGGTCACGCTCGGACCCGTACCCGGGACCGCGGACGTCCTGCTGTCCGTCTCCGACATCAGCGACCGGCGCGACCTCCAGGCCCGGCTGCGCCACCTCCAGATGCACGACCCGGTCACGCGGCTGCCCAACCGGGCGCTGTTCTTCGAACGGCTCTCCGCCGCCCTGGAGGCCTCTTCGTACGACCACGGCGGCGGCACCGGCCGGATCGGACTGTGCTACCTGGACCTCGACGGGTTCAAGGCCGTCAACGACACCCTCGGCCACCGGGTCGGAGACCGGCTGCTGACCGCCGTCGCCGCCCGGCTGACCCAGTGCGCCGACCAGTCCGGATACGGGCGCACCGGCGGGCACCTGGTCGCGCGGCTCGGAGGCGACGAGTTCGCCCTGCTCGTGGAGGACTCCACCGGCACCGAACAACTCGCGGACCTGGCACGGAGCGTCCTGGCCGCCGTACAGGAGCCTTTCGACCTGGCCGGGCAAAGGCTGTCGGTCTCCGCGTCGATCGGAGTCGTGGAGCGGGCGACGGAGGGCACCTCGGCGACCGGGCTGATGCAGGCCGCCGACACGACCCTGTACTGGGCCAAGGCGGACGGCAAGGCCCGCTGGACCCTCTTCGACCCGGAGCGCAACGCGCACCGCATGACCCGGCAGGCGCTCTCCTCCACGCTTCGGCCGGCTGTGGAACGCGGGGAGTTCGAGCTGGAGTATCAGCCGCTGGTGGACCTGGAGAGCGGTACGGTGCGCGGGGTCGAGGCCCTGGTGCGCTGGAAGCACCCGCAGTTCGGCACGCTCACGCCGAATCGGTTCATCGGTATCGCGGAAGAGGACGGCTCCATCGTCCAGTTGGGGCAGTGGGTGCTGAAGACCGCGTGCCGGCAGGCGCGACGCTGGCAGATCGAACAGCCCAGCGACGCGCCGGTCTTTGTATCGGTCAATGTGGCCGTGCGGCAGGTGTGGGACTCGGACCTGGTGGGCGACGTCGCGGAGATCCTCGCCGAGACGGGCCTGGCGCCGCAGCTGCTGCAGCTGGAGCTGACCGAGTCGGCGGTCATGGGCTCGGCGGGACGGCCGCTGCAGGCCCTTCAGGCGCTGAGCGACATGGGTGTGCGGATCGCGATCGACGACTTCGGCACCGGGTACTCGAACCTGGCCTACCTCAGCCGGCTGCCGGTCTCGGTGCTGAAGCTGGACGGCTCCTTCGTACGGGGCTTCCGCTACGAGGAGGGCACGCACCCGAATCCGGCCGACGAGACGATCGTCGAGGCCCTGGTCCAGCTCGCGCACCGGCTGGGTCTGACGGTGACCGCGGAGTGCGTGGAGACGCCCGGGCAGGCGGCCCGGCTGCGCCGCGTCGGCTGCGACACGGGGCAGGGCTGGCTCTACTCCCGCGCGGTGGCCCCGGACGTCATCGCCCGCATGATCGACCGCCAAGCGGCGGCAGCGGCCTCTGCTTCCGCGTCGGATCCCGCTAGCGCTCCCGCTTCTGCTCCGGCTCCGGCTTCCGCACCGGCTCCGGCTTCCGCACCGGCTCCGGCGTCTGCTCCGGCCGTCGCGCTGCCGGAGGAGCCCGCCCCGCGCCCCCTGGTCTGAGGCCCGGAGGGATACGAGAGCGCCGGCCGCCTGCGCCGGGACTGACACGTCC
>NZ_JBSGZI010000186.1:1808-5019 GCF_053610945.1 Streptomyces sp. NPDC054849 | reverse complement strand
TTCAGAACTAACACAGTGGACGCGAGCAACTGAGGACAAGCCCTCGGCCTATTAGTACCAGTCAGCTTCACCCGTTACCGGGCTTCCACATCTGGCCTATCAACCCAGTCGTCTACTGGGAGCCTTACCCTCTCAAGGAGGTGGGAATACTCATCTTGAAGCAGGCTTCCCGCTTAGATGCTTTCAGCGGTTATCCCTCCCGAACGTAGCCAACCAGCCATGCCCTTGGCAGGACAACTGGCACACCAGAGGTTCGTCCGTCCCGGTCCTCTCGTACTAGGGACAGCCCTTCTCAATATTCCTACGCGCACAGCGGATAGGGACCGAACTGTCTCACGACGTTCTAAACCCAGCTCGCGTACCGCTTTAATGGGCGAACAGCCCAACCCTTGGGACCGACTCCAGCCCCAGGATGCGACGAGCCGACATCGAGGTGCCAAACCATCCCGTCGATATGGACTCTTGGGGAAGATCAGCCTGTTATCCCCGGGGTACCTTTTATCCGTTGAGCGACGGCGCTTCCACAAGCCACCGCCGGATCACTAGTCCCGACTTTCGTCCCTGCTCGACCCGTCGGTCTCACAGTCAAGCTCCCTTGTGCACTTACACTCAACACCTGATTGCCAACCAGGCTGAGGGAACCTTTGGGCGCCTCCGTTACCCTTTGGGAGGCAACCGCCCCAGTTAAACTACCCATCAGACACTGTCCCTGATCCGGATCACGGACCGAGGTTAGACATCCAGCACGACCAGAGTGGTATTTCAACGGCGACTCCACAACCACTGGCGTGGCTGCTTCAAAGTCTCCCACCTATCCTACACAAGCCGAACCGAACACCAATATCAAACTGTAGTAAAGGTCCCGGGGTCTTTCCGTCCTGCTGCGCGAAACGAGCATCTTTACTCGTAGTGCAATTTCACCGGGCCTATGGTTGAGACAGTCGAGAAGTCGTTACGCCATTCGTGCAGGTCGGAACTTACCCGACAAGGAATTTCGCTACCTTAGGATGGTTATAGTTACCACCGCCGTTTACTGGCGCTTAAGTTCTCAGCTTCGCACGCCCGAAAGCGCACTAACCGGTCCCCTTAACGTTCCAGCACCGGGCAGGCGTCAGTCCGTATACATCGCCTTACGGCTTCGCACGGACCTGTGTTTTTAGTAAACAGTCGCTTCTCGCTGGTCTCTGCGGCCACCCCCAGCTCACGGAGTAAATCCGATCACCAGTGATGGCCCCCCTTCTCCCGAAGTTACGGGGGCATTTTGCCGAGTTCCTTAACCATAGTTCACCCGAACGCCTCGGTATTCTCTACCTGACCACCTGAGTCGGTTTAGGGTACGGGCCGCCATGAAACTCGCTAGAGGCTTTTCTCGACAGCATAGGATCATCCACTTCACCACAATCGGCTCGGCATCAGGTCTCAGCCTTAATGAGGGACGGATTTGCCTACCCCTCGGCCTACACCCTTACCCCGGGACAACCACCGCCCGGGCTGGACTACCTTCCTGCGTCACCCCATCGCTTACCTACTACCACCTTGGGCCGGCGGCTCCACCACTTTCCCTTGCCCGAAGGCTCCGGAACGGCTTCACGGCCTTAGCATTAGAGGATTCGATATTGGGCGTTTCAAAGCGGGTACCGGAATATCAACCGGTTGTCCATCGACTACGCCTGTCGGCCTCGCCTTAGGTCCCGACTTACCCTGGGCAGATCAGCTTGACCCAGGAACCCTTAGTCAATCGGCGCACACGTTTCTCACGTGTGTATCGCTACTCATGCCTGCATTCTCACTCGTGAACCGTCCACAACTAGCTTCCGCTGCTGCTTCACCCGGCACACGACGCTCCCCTACCCATCACAGCGGGCGTTGGCCCTATTGCTGCAATGACACGACTTCGGCGGTACGCTTGAGCCCCGCTACATTGTCGGCGCGGAATCACTTGACCAGTGAGCTATTACGCACTCTTTCAAGGGTGGCTGCTTCTAAGCCAACCTCCTGGTTGTCTCTGCGACTCCACATCCTTTCCCACTTAGCGTACGCTTAGGGGCCTTAGTCGATGCTCTGGGCTGTTTCCCTCTCGACCATGGAGCTTATCCCCCACAGTCTCACTGCCGTGCTCTCACTTACCGGCATTCGGAGTTTGGCTAAGGTCAGTAACCCGGTAGGGCCCATCGCCTATCCAGTGCTCTACCTCCGGCAAGAAACACACGACGCTGCACCTAAATGCATTTCGGGGAGAACCAGCTATCACGGAGTTTGATTGGCCTTTCACCCCTAACCACAGGTCATCCCCCAGGTTTTCAACCCTGGTGGGTTCGGTCCTCCACGAAGTCTTACCTCCGCTTCAACCTGCCCATGGCTAGATCACTCCGCTTCGGGTCTAGAGCGTGCAACTCAATCGCCCTATTCGGACTCGCTTTCGCTACGGCTTCCCCACACGGGTTAACCTCGCTACACACCGCTAACTCGCAGGCTCATTCTTCAAAAGGCACGCAGTCACGACCGTTGTTCCGAAGAACAACGGCGACGCTCCCACGGCTTGTAGGCACACGGTTTCAGGTACTATTTCACTCCGCTCCCGCGGTACTTTTCACCATTCCCTCACGGTACTATCCGCTATCGGTCACCAGGGAATATTTAGGCTTAGCGGGTGGTCCCGCCAGATTCACACGGGATTTCTCGGGCCCCGTGCTACTTGGGAGATTCTTAAGCAAGCCGCTGATGTTTCGTCTACGGGGGTCTTACCCTCTACGCCGGACCTTTCGCATGTCCTTCGACTACATCAACGGTTTCTGACTCGCCGACCGGCCGGCAGACCGGTCAAAAGAATTCCCACAACCCCGCATGCGCAACCCCTGCCGGGTATCACACGCATACGGTTTGGCCTCATCCGGTTTCGCTCGCCACTACTCCCGGAATCACGGTTGTTTTCTCTTCCTGAGGGTACTGAGATGTTTCACTTCCCCTCGTTCCCTCCACACTGCCTATGTGTTCAGCAGTGGGTGACAGCCCATGACGACTGCCGGGTTTCCCCATTCGGACACCCCCGGATCAAAGCTCAGTTGGCAGCTCCCCGGGGCCTATCGCGGCCTCTCACGTCCTTCATCGGTTCCTGGTGCCAAGGCATCCACCGTGCGCCCTTAAAAACTTGGCCACAGATGCTCGCGTCCACTGTGTAGTTCTCAAACAACGACCAGCCACCCATCACCCT
>NZ_JBSGZI010000185.1:0-5336 GCF_053610945.1 Streptomyces sp. NPDC054849 | reverse complement strand
CCCCGGCGGGCCCTTTCCCCCCCCCCCCCCCCGGGGCCTGGTGGCGGGGGGGGGGGCGGGGGGGGCCCCCCCCCTCTTTCGGCCCGGCCCCGCCGCGGGGGCTGAAGGTCAGGCGACCCTGGACGCGAGCCGCGCCCCGAACTCCCGCACGGCCGCCTCCTCCCGGTACGGCTCCAGCCGCGCCCGGAAGTCGTCCAGGTACTCCGCCCCCCGGTTCGAGCGGAGCCCCTCCAACAGTTCCGCCGCCTTCGTGGCCGTCCGGCAGGCCTGTTCCACCTCCCGCTGCTGCACCTGCGCCGCCGCCAGCAGCAGCAGCCCGATGGCCCGGCGGCGCTCCTTGCCCGCCGGGAGTCCCCGCAGGGCCTCCTCCGCCCGCCGGCCCGCCGCGTCCGCCTGCCCGAGGTCCCGGTGGCAGTGGGCCAGCTCGTCCGCGAGGTACGCCTCGTCGAAGTGCCGGATCCACACCGGGTCGTCGCACGACTCCGGCTCCGCCCGCTCCAGCGCGCTCACGGCCCGCGAGGACAGTACGGCCGTCGCCCGGGTGTCCCCGAGCAGCGCGTGCCCGCGCGCCTCGGCGGCGTAGAACATGGCCTCGACCCGCGGTGTGACCTGCCCGCGGGTCCCCTCCTGCGCGGCCCTGGCGAGCTGCGCGATCTCCCTCGGATTGCCCAGTTCCGCCGCGAGGTGGCTCATGGACGCCGCGAGCACATAGCCCCCGTAGGCACGGTCTCCGGCCGCCTGGGCCAGCCGCAGCGCCTGGATGTAGTAGCGCTGGGCCAGTCCCGGCTGGCCGGTGTCCACCGCCATGTAGCCCGCAAGCTCCGTCAGCCGGGCCACCGCCGCGAACAGCGCCCGGCCCACCGGCTCCCGGTACGAGCCTCCGATCAGCCCGGACACCACCGAATTGAGGTAGTGCACGACCACCGGCCGGACGTGCCCGCTGCCGAAGCGGTGGTCGAGGTCCTTGAGGGCTTCGGTGGTCGCCCGGACGGCCTCGACGTCCGGCATGCCGACCCGTGAACCGCCGCTGCGGGCCACCTGGGTGTCGGCCCCGGTGATGAGCCAGTCGCGGCTCGGTTCGACGAGCGCGGAGGCGGCCACGCTGGAGCCCGCGAGGAAGTCGCGACGGCCGACGTCGCTGCGCCACAGCTCACAGACCTGCTCGATCGCGCCGATGACGGTCGGGGAGAACTGCAGGCCGATGCCGGAGGAGAGGTTCTTGCCGTTGGCCATGCCGATCTCGTCGATGGTGACGGTCCGGCCGAGTTTGCGCCCGAGGGCCTCGGCGATGATTCCGGGGGCCCGGCCGCGCGGCTGCTGGCCGCGCAGCCAGCGTGCCACGGAGGTCTTGTCGTAGCGGAGATCGAGGCCGTGCTCGGCCCCGCACATGTTCACGCGCCGGGCGAGCCCGGCGTTGGAGCACCCGGCTTCCTGGATGAGCGCCTGCAGCCGTTCGTTCGGCTGGCGGGCGACGAGAGGCCTGGCTGCCATGAAAACCCCCTGCTGGCCGCGGGTGATCGTTGGAATGATCACTTCCCGCCTGATGTGCGGAGAATCTTCCGCTCTGCGTGGTGTCGCTACCCAAGTCGAGCGCCCCGGGCTCCCACGCGCCCCCACACATGCATCAGTGCGCCCCATATGCAGGATCGATGCTCCGCCCACCGGCGGGTTTACGCCCGTAACCCCAGGTGACCCGGGGAGTTGTGATGGGCGTGGAAGAGACCATGGGAGTCACGGAGACCGCACCCATCCCCAAGCAGCGCGGCGAGCAGCTGCTGGACCATGCCGTGCGGTACGCGGAAGAACGGCACTGGGATGTCTTCGCCGGCACCTGGCTGGAGGCCGGGGACGGCCGGGAGCTGTGCTCCTGCGGGACGGCGGACTGCCCGGCCCCCGGCGCCCACCCGACGGTGAAGGACTGGGCGGCGCAGGCCACCGGCAGCGCGGTACAGGTACGGCGGATCTGGGCGAAGCACCCGGAGGCCTCGATCCTGCTGCCGACGGGCCGTACGTTCGACGCGCTGGACGTGCCGGACTCGGCCGGGTTCCTGGCGCTGGCGCGGCTGGAGCGGATGCAGCGCACCCTCGGTCCGGTCACCCTCACGCCCGACCACCGGATGCTGTTCTTCGTCCTGCCGGGGGCCGGCGTCAAGGTGGCGGACCTCGTGCGCAAGCTGGGCTGGCCGAGCGGGCTCGACCTGGTCGCACGGGGCGAGGGCGAGTACGTGGCCGCCCCGCCCACCCGCTTCGGCGGCAGGGGCTCGGTCCAGTGGGCTCGGCGGCCCACGCCGGCGAACCGGTGGCTGCCGGACACGGAGGAGCTGATCGACGCGCTGGCGTACGCGTGCGGGAGCGAGGCGGCCGCGGACCGCAAGCGGCGCCAGGGCTGACGGGTCTCGTCTCCGGGTCGCAAACTCATGACATAAGTAACTGCTGGGGCCTCTCCCCCTCCTCCTATGGTGAGGAAGGAACGACCAACGGGGACGTGAGAGAGGCGGGCGCATGCCGGACCAGGGCGATGCGACGGGTGGAGCGCACGGGACGGGTGGCGCGGGATCCGCGCCGTCCGCCGTGCGGGTGGAAGGTCTGTGGAAGCGCTTCGGTGAGCAGGTGGCCGTCGCCGGGATCGATCTGGAGCTGCCCGCGGGCCAGTTCATCGGCCTGGTGGGCCCGAACGGCGCGGGCAAGACGACGACGCTGTCGATGGTGACCGGGCTGCTGCGCCCGGACATGGGGCGGGTCCTCGTCGCGGGGCGCGACGTGTGGGCGGACCCGACCGGGGTGAAGGCCCGGATCGGCGTGCTGCCCGAGGGGCTGCGGCTCTTCGAGCGGCTGTCGGGACGCGAACTGCTCTGCTACATGGGCCGTTTGCGCGGACTGCCGGGTGAGGAGACCGACAAGCGGGCGACGCAGCTGCTGGAGGTCCTCGACCTCGCGGGTTCGCAGCACAAGCTGGTCGTGGACTACTCGACCGGTATGCGCAAGAAGATCGGCCTGGCGGCCGCGCTGCTGCACAACCCCGAAGTGCTGTTCCTGGACGAGCCGTTCGAGGGGGTCGACCCCGTGTCGGCGCAGACCATCCGCGGGGTGCTGGAGCGTTACACGGCGTCCGGTGCCACGGTGGTCTTCTCCTCCCACGTGATGGAGCTCGTCGAGTCGCTGTGCGACTGGGTGGCCGTGATGGCCGCCGGCCGGATCCGCGCCGCGGGCCCGCTGGCCGACGTACGGGGCTCCGCGCCCTCCCTGCAGGCCGCGTTCCTCGAACTGGTCGGCGCGCACGGGCGCGACGCGGCCGGGGACTCGCTGGAGTGGCTCGGCGGCGGCTCCGGGGCGGTCGCGCGATGACCTCGCCCGCCTCGCCCGCCTCGCCCGCCTCTCCCGCCACTCCGGCCGCGGGCGCCACTCCCGCCGCAGGCGCCACGGGCGCTGCTGCTGCCGCCGGTGCCTTCGCTCCGGGGGCTTCCGCCTCCGGCGCCTCCGCTGCCCCCGCTGCCTCCGTGGCGTCGATCCCGCTGACCCCGATCTTCGTCCGCCTGAAGCTGTCTCTGCTGCGCAACGGCCTCAAGGGCTCCTCGAAGCGCAAGGCCGCCTACTTCACGACGCTGGGCTTCGCCCTGCTGGTCGGCTTCTTCGTCACGCTCGGCCTGTCCCTTCTGCACGGGAACGCCCACGCGGGCACGGTCGTCGTCCTGCTTGCCGCGATCCTGGCGCTCGGCTGGGCCTTCATGCCGCTGTTCTTCCCCGCCGGCGACGAGACGCTCGACCCGACCCGGCTGGTCATGCTGCCGCTGCGGCCGCGTCCTCTCGTACGGGCGCTCTTCGCCTCCTCGCTCGTCGGCATCGGGCCGCTGTTCACGTTGTGCCTGGCCGTCGGCTCGGTGATAGCCGTCGCGCGCGGCGCGGCCGGCGCGGTGGCCGCAGTGGTGGCCGCACCCTTGCTGGTGCTCGGCTGCGTGGCCCTCGCACGGGCGGTGGCCACGGCCAACGTTCGGCTGCTGACCAGCCGCAAGGGGCGTGACCTGGCACTGCTCAGCGGCCTGCTGATCGCGGTGGGCGCGCAGCTGGCCAACTTCGCCAGCCAGAGCCTGCTCGAGGCCGGCGGCCTGTCGACGCTGGAGCCGGCCGAGGCCGTGGTCCGGTGGCTGCCGCCGGCGACCGCCGTCGGCATGGTCGACTCGGTGAGCCAGGGGGCGTACGGGGTGGCGGCCGCCCAACTGGCCCTGACACTCGCCGCCCTGGCCGCGCTCCTGTGGTTCTGGGAGCGCAGTCTGACCAAGCTGATGGTCACCCCGGACGGCTCGACCATCGCGGCCGCCCGGCCGGTGAAAGACCGTGGCGCAGGCGGATTCTGGTCGCTGCTGCCCGCCGGCCGGACGGGCGCGACCATGCAGCGGACCCTGCGCTACGTCGTCCGCGACCCGAAGACCAAGGCCTCCTGGGTGACCGCGCTGGCGATCGGTCTGATCGTCCCGGTCTTCAACGCCCTCCAGGGCACGGGATCCCTCTACCTCGCCTGCTTCGGCGCGGGCATGCTCGGCGTCCAGATGTACAACCAGTTCGGGCAGGACACCTCGGCGTTCTGGATGGTCGCGCAGACCATCTCCGGCCCGCGCGACGCGTACGTGGAACTGCGCGCCCGGGCCGCCGCGCTGGCCCTGGTCACGGTCCCGTACACCGTCCTCGTCACGGCGGTCACCGCTGCCCTGATCGGCGACTGGTCCGCCTTCCCCGCGGCCCTGGGCCTCGCCCTGGCCCTGGTGGGGTCGATGCTCTGCACGGGCGCGCTGGCCTCGGCCCGCTTTCCGTACTCCATCCCGACGGACGGCGCCTTCAAGAACGTCGCCCCGGGGCAGGGCGGGCTCGCCTGGATGGGCATCTTCGCCGGGCTGGGGGTGTCGGCGGTGGTCTGCGCCCCGGTGATCGCCCTGACCGTCTGGTTCAACATGGCCGACCACCAGGACGTTTCCTGGATCCTGCTTCCCCTGGGCGCGGTCTGGGGCGCGCTGGCCACCTGGGCGGGCCTGCGGCTGGCGGCCCCGACGGTGGCGCGGAAGCTGCCGGAGATCCTGTGGGCGGTGAGCAAGGGCTGACGGAGGCCGCCGCCGAAAGCACGCCCGCCCCACGTGATCGACCCTCCTGGCCCCCTCCTCCTCGACCCTCGTCGTCGACCCTCGTCGTCGACCCTCCTGATCGGCCCGACCGATCAGGGCCCGCCTCGGCCGGACCGGCGAGCCGGGCGGCCCCAGGCCCCCCCGACGGGCCGCCCGGGGATGCCCCGGACGGGCCAGGTGGTCCAGACGTGGGGCACGTAATGTTACACCGCCGCGGCGCAGGCC
>NZ_JBSGZI010000184.1:0-5600 GCF_053610945.1 Streptomyces sp. NPDC054849 | reverse complement strand
GCCGCGCTCTCCTTCCGGGAGGCGCGGCCGCCGCCGTTTGCGCGGGCCGGAGTGCGCCGGGATCGGGTCGGACCGCGCCGGGGTGGGTCGGGGGCGGAGCCAGGAGCGGGCCAGGAGCGGGCCTGGACCGGGCCTGGACCGGGCCCGAGGCGGGTCGGGGGGTGGGCCTGGCCCCGGGTCGGGGGCGGGCCTGCGTCGCACGCTCGATCGCATGTTCACCGTCTGGCCGGATCTTCCCGAGTCGAAAACCATGACAGATGCCTGCAAACTGGCGAGGTCGGGATCTTCCCGGCTCCTGCGGGGAGGAGGTAGGAGTGCGAGCGAGACCGAGCCGAGCGGTGTCGATACTGGTCACCTCGGTGATTCTGACCGGACTCCTGATCCCCGGAGCGGCCGCGCAGCCCGGGGAAGAAGAGTCGGCGCCCGGCCCCGAGGCGGTGGCCCCGGCCGTCGTGGAGCTCGCCGAGATCCCCGCCGAACCCCCCGCCCAGCCCTCGTGGCCCACCGCCCGGGAACTGTTCGGAGCCGACTGCGACACGGTGATCGAGGGCTCGCAGGTGACGGCGCACTGTCACAACGCCTACCCGGAGACCGACCTGGTGCGGCTGCACGTCGAGTGCGACCGCTGGTGGGACGTGGACGGCGACGGCGCCGCCGTGACCGTCGGCCCGGCCGGCCGCGTCGAGCTCGCCGGCCGCTGCTGGAAAGAGGTCCGCTCGGCGTGGGTCAGCCACCAGCGGCCGTGAGCGGGTCCCCCTCCGCGTTCCTGCCGAGGCAGGCGAACGGGTAGCCCGCCGCCTCCGAGGCCGCCGCGTCCCCGTCCCGCCGGCGGATCGCCTCGATCAGCCGTGCGTGGTCCAGATGGGCGGCGGGTTGCAGCTCGGTGCCCACGTCCGCCCGCAGCCAGTCGGCCACCAGCTCGCCGAGGTCCGCGTACAGCTCGATCAGCACGTCGTTGTGCGAGGCCGTCACCACCGCCATGTGCAGGCTCACGTCCGCCGCCACGAAGACCTCCGCGTCCCCGCCCGCCCAGGCCTCCTCCCGGCGCGCCAGCAGGGCGTCCAGCTGCACGAGGTCCCGCTCGGTCCGCCGTTCCGCCGCCAGTCGGGCCG
Source organism: Streptomyces sp. NPDC054849 (assembly GCF_053610945.1). Lineage (NCBI taxonomy): Bacteria > Bacillati > Actinomycetota > Actinomycetes > Kitasatosporales > Streptomycetaceae > Streptomyces > Streptomyces sp. NPDC054849. Next base: position 4,488 of record NZ_JBSGZI010000184.1, on the reverse strand, counting down.
CCGAGGACTCCAGTGTCGAACGCAGCTCGGCGACGTGCCGCGGCTCGGCCCCGGCGAAGCGCCGGTGCATGACGCCGGCCAGCTCGCTGGTCGCGATGACGTACGTGCCCGAGCCCTGCCGGATGTCGAGGAGGCCGTTGTGCGCCAGCGCCCGCACGGCCTCGCGCACGGTGTTGCGGGCGACGCCGAGCAGCTCGACGAGCTCCGGCTCGGTAGGGATGCGGGCGCCGACCGGCCACTCGCCGGAGGTGATCTGGTTCCGCAGCTGGGCGATCACCTGATCGACGAGTGCTGAGCGCCGGGGCGAGGTCAGCGGCATGGGTTCCTCTCGACTGCGACTGCGACTGCGGCTGCGGCTGCGGCTGCGGCTGCGACTGCGACCGGGCCGGGACTGGGGCTGGGGGTGGGACGGACTGGGGCCGCGACTCCAGCGGTGAAGGCGACTGGACAACCAATCATCCCATGATTCTATGATGGCTGGATGTCCGACGCAGATATCGAGACGCTCGACCAGGCCGCCGGCGGCCGCCACCCCTCCCGGCCCGCCACCGCCGAGGCCGTGGCGGCCGCCGACCGCCACGCTGCCGTCACCCCGCACGCGACGGCGCAGCCAAGCTGGCTCGGTCCGGTGCTCATCGTCGGTATCGTGCTGGCCGCCCTCAACCTGCGGCCCGCCATCACCAGTCTCGGCGCCCTCTTCGAGGAGACCCGCACGGGTCTCGGCATGAGCGGCACCGTCGCCGGACTGATCACCTCGGTCCCCGCCCTCTGCTTCGCCGTCTTCGGCGTCACCGCACCCCGGCTCTCGCGCCGCTTCGGCCCGGCCGCCGTCGTCTGCGCCGGCATGGCCGCCGTCGCCACCGGTCTGCTGATCCGCCCCTTCGCGACCGGGGCGGCCGGCTTCCTCGCCGCCAGCGCCCTGTCCCTGGCCGGCATAGCCCTCACCAACGTCCTGCTCCCGGTGATCGTCAAGCGCCACTTCCCCGACAGGGTCGGCACCATGACCGGCCTGTACTCCATGGCCCTGGCCGCCGGAACCTCGCTCGCCGCCGCCGCGACCGTCCCGCTGACCGGCGCCCTCGGCGGCAGCTGGCGCACCGGCCTGCTGGTCTGGGCCGTCCTCGCCGTGGTCGCCGTACTGCCCTGGCTGCCCATCGCCCGCACCTCCCGGCGTGCCGCCCGGGCCGCGACCGCCGCCGCCGAGGCCGGCACGGGTCCCGCCGTACGCGCCGACGCGGGCCCGCGGGTCGTCCGCAGCCGCACCGCCTGGGCCCTGGCCTGCTACTTCGGCCTCCAGGCCACGGGCGCGTACATCACCATGGGCTGGCTCCCGCAGATCTTCCGCGACGCCGGAGTGTCCCCCTCCACCGCCGGAGTGCTCCTCGCCGTCACCATGGTCATGGGCGTCCCGCTCGCCTTCGTCATCCCGGGTCTGGCCGCCCGGATGAAGAACCAGGGCGCCATCGCGGCCACCCTCGGCGTCTTCGGCCTCACCGGCTACCTGGGGCTCTGGTTCGCCCCCGCCGCCGGAGCCTGGGCCTGGGCGCTCCTCCTCGGCGTCTCCAACTGCGCCTTCCCCCTCGTCATCACCCTCATCGGGCTGCGCGCCAAGTCCCCGGCCGGCGTCGTCAAGCTCTCCGCCTTCGCCCAGAGCACCGGCTACCTCATCTCCATCCCCGGCCCCCTCGTCATCGGCGCGCTCTACCAGCACAGCGGGGGCTGGGACCTGCCGCTCGCCCTGATGGCAGGCCTGCTCGTGCCGCAGATCGCGCTGGGCGTCCTGGCCGGCCGGGACCGCACGATCGAGGACGAATGCGGCATGCGAGACTGACCGGCATGTCGCCCGTACTTGAACCGAACCCGCAGGACGGCCGCAAGAAGCTCGGCCTCGTCCTCGGCGCGATCCTCGCCGTGACCGTGATCATCTCCGTCATCGCCACGATCGCCTCGCCGTGAGGGTGGGGGTAACCCCACCACCCCTTAGGGGGTCAGGCTCAGGGTGAACTGGGGTGTGCCCCGGATGGGAACCGCCGCACCGAATCCATAGATTCGCAGGCAGCGAGCCAATCCGGTCCACACACCCACGGAGGCGGCCATGTCGGCCCCCACGCACACCAGGTCCCTCCCGTCCGGCCCCCGGGCCCGCGCCGCCGCCGGCGCGAGCGCCCGCCTGCACTGGTGGGCGCTGGCGCTGCCCGCGCTCGCCTTCGGGCTCCTGATGCTGCTCCTCGCCGGCTCCGCCGAGGCCCACGCGGCCACCGGCGAGGGCTCGGCCCTGGTCCACGTCGCCGAGGAGCTTCTGCGCGCCGTCGGCTGATCTCCCGCGCGCCCCTCACCCCCCGGGGTGAGCCCCCCAACACCCCGGCGCCCGATGGCCCGTTTCATGCGAAGCTGGGAGTCATGAGCGCCGACACACCCCGCAGGATCGCCCTCCTCCGGCACGCCAAGGCCGACTGGCCTGATGTGTCCGACCACGACCGCCCGCTGGCGGAACGAGGCCGCAAGGACGCGCCGGCCGTCGGTCTGAAGCTCGCCGAAACCGGCATCGCCTTCGACCTGGCCCTCTGCTCCACCGCCGCCCGCACCCGCGAGACCTGGAAGCTCGCCGTCCAGGAGATGCCGCACCGGCCGAAGACCCATTACGAGGAGAGGCTCTACGACGCCTCGGTGGGCGAACTCATCGCCCTGCTGAACGAGACCTCCGACGAAGTCTCCGACCTCCTCGTCATCGGCCACAACCCCGGCATGCAGGTTCTCGCCGACGCCCTCTCCGGGCGCGCGGAGCGCGACACCCTGGAGCGCCTGACCCGTACGGGGTTCCCGACCGCGGCGCTCGCCGTCATCTCCTTCACCGGTTCGTGGAAGTCCGTGGAGCACGGGGTGGGCACACTGATCGACTACTGGACCCCCAAGGGCCACTGACCGGCGCGCCGCGACGCGCGAACGGGCCCCGGCAGCCGTACCCGGCCGCCGGGGCCCGTTCTTGTCCCACGCCTGCGCGTGCGGGAGCGAGGGTCAGGCCAGGTCGGCGGCCTCGACCTCCTCGCGGGTGATCCCGAGCAGATACAGCACCGCGTCCAGGAAGGGCACGTTCACCGCCGTGTGCGCGGCCTCGCGGACCACCGGCTTGGCGTTGAAGGCCACACCCAGCCCGGCCGCGTTCAGCATGTCCAGGTCGTTGGCGCCGTCGCCGATGGCCACCGTCTGGGCCAGCGGCACCCCGGCCTCGGCGGCGAAGCGGCGCAGCAGCCGGGCCTTGCCCGCCCGGTCCACGATCTCGCCGGTGACCCGGCCCGTCAGCTTCCCGTCGACGATCTCCAGCGTGTTGGCGGAGGCGAAGTCGAGCCCCAGCCGCTCGCGCAGATCGTCGGTCACCTGGGTGAAGCCGCCGGAGACCACGCCGACCTGGTAGCCGAGCCGCTTGAGCGTGCGGATCAGGGTCCGGGCGCCGGGGGTCAGCTGCACCTCGGCGCGGACCTTGTCGACGACGGAGGCGTCCAGGCCCGCCAGCAGCGCCACCCGGGCGTGCAGCGACTGCTCGAAGTCCAGCTCGCCGCGCATGGCCCGCTCGGTGACTCCCGCGACCTCGGCCTCGCACCCGGCGTGGGCGGCGAAGAGCTCGATCACCTCGTCCTGGATGAGGGTCGAGTCCACGTCCATGACGACCAGACGCTGGGCCCTGCGGTGCAGCCCGGCCGAGACAACGGCCACGTCGACGCCGATGTGCGAGGAGGCCGTGGCCAGGGCGGTGCGCAGGGGCTCGGTCTCGACACCGGAGACGGCGAACTCCACCGCGGTCACCGGGTACTTGGCCAGCCGGAAGATACGGTCGATGTTGCCGCCGACCGAGGTGATCTTGGCGGCGATGGCCGCGGTGGACTCGGCGGTGAGCGGGTGCCCGAGCACGGTGACGTGGGAGCGGCCGCTGCCGCGCGGCCGGTTGTCACCGGTGCCGGAGAGGATCTCGGCCTGCATCTTGAGTGACTCGGCCCAGCTGTGGACGGTGGCCCGCAGGTCGCCCTCGGCTCCGCCGGCGGGCTTCGTGACGAGGGCGCACAGGACGATGCGGCCACGGGTGACGACCTGCTCGATGTCGACGACGTCGACGGAGTAGGCGGCGAGGGTGTCGAACAGCCCGGCGGTGATCCCGGGACGGTCCTTGCCGAAGATCTTGACGAGGAGGGTGGGGACGTCGGAGGTCTGCGATGCGCTCATGGTGCCCTCACCGTATCTTCCCGGCTCCCGGGACAGGACCCCCGTCCCATTCCCTGAACGCGCCGCGACCGACCACATCCAGCCCCGCGGGGCTCCGGCCGGGGCGCGGAGTCCGGAGCAGCGCTCCACTGCTGCCGCGCCGGCGATCGGGGCGTGGGGTCCGGAGCAGCGCCCCACTGCTGCCGCGCCGGCGATCGGGGCGTGGGGTCCGGAGCAGCGCCCCACTGCAGCCTCGCCGGCGTTTGAGGCGCGGGGTCCGGGGCGGGGCCCCGA
>NZ_JBSGZI010000183.1:0-6335 GCF_053610945.1 Streptomyces sp. NPDC054849 | reverse complement strand
CGTCCGTAGTGGCGCACCGCCCTGGAAATGCGGCAGCCCCTCCCGTCACGGACTCCGTGACGGGAGGGGCTGTTCGCTTCTGTCAAGCGGATTTTTGCGTTCAGGTGTCCGCATACCGACCGTGACACTCCGGAAGATGAGCTAACCGTCCGTTTCGCACGTGTCTGTCTCCTATCCGTTTGTCCGGATTTCGGGTTTCTGACGCGGATCGATGTTGTGAAAACGAGACCACTTAAGTGTGGTTTACGGCCTGACCGTCCCTGAGGATGGCTCCATTGAGCTCGGGTCAATGGGTCACGCGCTGTGGGGAGCGCGCCGACTCACGAGCACACTATGGGCAGGAAATTGCTCGCCGTCAGGGGTGTCGGCGAGGTTTTTTTGCCCCTCAAGTCGATCAGTGGACTCATGAGGAGGAAACCCATGCGCGGTGCCAAGAGCGCCAAGTGGGTCGTGGGCGCGGTTGTCGTCGCCCTGGCCGCTACCGCCTGTGGCGGCAGCGGTGACAGCAAGGACAAGGGCAGTTCTGCCGCCGGAGGCACGTTCCGGCTGGGCAGCACCGAGCCGGACACCATCGACCCGGGGCGCGCCCACGAGTCCACGGGCATCCTGCTGGCCAACGCCCTGTTCACCGGCCTGTACTCGAACACGCCGGACGGCCTGGCCGAGCCGGCGCTCGCCGAGTCGGCGAGCTCGGACGAGGGTTGCACGTCCTGGACCTTCAAGATCAAGCCGGACACCAAGTTCTCCAACGGCGAGGTCGTGGACGCCGAGGCGTTCTCCCGTGGTTGGGCCCGTGCCGCGCACAAGGCCGCCGCGTCCGACGTGGCGTACCACTTCGCCGGCATCAAGGGTTACGCGGAGCTGCAGGACGGCTCGGCCAAGACCTTCGCGGGTGTCACCACCCCGGACCCGAACACCATCAAGGTGGACCTGTCCAAGGCGGACTGCGAGTTCGTCCTGAAGACGGCGCACAACGCCTACAGCCCGGTCCCGAAGTCGGCCAAGGTCGGCGAAGAGGACAAGGCGTTCGGCGAGGCCCCCATCGGTAACGGTCCGTTCAAGATGGACGGCACCTGGGAGCACAACAAGGCGATCAACCTCGTCCGCAACGACGGCTACGCGCTGACCAAGGCGTCGCTGGACCGCGTCGAGGTCACGCTCCTCAACGACAAGACCGCGCACCAGCTCGAGTACGACGGCTTCCAGGCCGGCACGTTCGACTACGCGCACATCCCCACGCCGATGCTCAAGGTCGCCGAGGCCAAGTTCAAGGCGCAGAACAAGTGGTTCGCCAAGGACACGAACGGCATGAACTACGTTCTGCCGATCGGTGACAACGGCCCGACCGCCTCCAAGGACGCGCGTCTGGCGATCTCCTACGCGATCGACCGTCAGGCCATCGCCAAGGGTGTCTTCCAGGGCTTCCAGACCCCGTCGACCACCATCGTGCCGCCGGCGTTCCCGAAGGCGTACCAGAAGGACCTGTGCGTCTCCTGCGTCAAGCAGGACGTCGCCAAGGCCAAGGAGCACGCCGAGAAGGCGGGCCTGAAGCCGGGCTCCGAGCTCAAGTTCAGCTTCAACACCGGTGCGGGCCACGAAGAGTGGGTCCAGGCCGTCGCGAAGCAGATCGAGGACGTCCTCGGCGTCAAGGTCAAGCTGGACGGCAAGGACTTCCCGGGCATGCTCAAGGAGCAGCAGGGTGCCGCGGCCACCGGTGTCTACCGCTTCGCGTGGGGCGCGGACTACCCGACCCCGGAGAACTTCCTCTTCCCGCTCCTGCACTCGTCTTCCATGGCGAAGGACGCTGAGGGCAACGTGACCGGTGACAACCGTGCGCGTTACAACAACCCGGAGTTCGACAAGCTGATCGACACGGCCCGCGCCACCAAGGACGAGGCCGCTCGCATCAAGATGTACCAGCAGGCCGAGAAGATGGCCATGGACGACATGGCGCTCATCCCGACCTTCAACCGTTCCCAGTTCCGCCTGATGGCGACCGACAAGTTCAACGGTCTGGACGACATCAACTTCAACGAGGACCCGATCCTCGAGAAGATCTCGCTCAAGAAGTAATCGGTTCGGACGGTATATCCGTCAGGAGCGAACGTGCCGCGGCCCCCCGGTGACCGGTGGGCCGCGGCCCCGCTCGGCAGGCCGTTTTTACTTCGGCACCCCTCACATCCGCGGGCAATCCCCGCAGGCCGAGAGCCGACCCGTTCCTTGGGTCGGAGGCCGCTGCTCCCAGAAGCGGCCAGGTAGAGAGGCAAAACATGGGAAGGTACGTCGCCCGTCGCCTCGGGCAGATGGTCATAGTCCTCATCGGCGCGACCATGGTTCTGTTCGCGTGTCTGTTCGTACTCCCCGGTGATCCCGTGGGTTCGATCGCGGGCAGCGACAAGGCACGTGACCCCGCAGTGGTCGCGGAACTCAAGGCGCGTTACGGGCTCGACAAGTCGCTGCCCGAGCAGTATGTGAACTACGTCTCGAAGGTTGCGACCGGAGACCTCGGCGAGGACTTCGTGCAGCGCCGCGAGGTTTCCGAGATCCTCGCCCCCAAGCTTCAGAACACGGCGAAGCTGGCCCTGCTGGCCATCTGCCTCGTCACGGTGTTCGGTATGGGCGTGGGCATCATCGCCGCGCTCTACAGATACAGCATTCTCGACATGGCCACGACATTTTTTACGACGATGGCAGTCGGCTTCCCCACCTTCGTGATCGGCATGCTGCTCATGAAGTACTTCGCGGTGGAACTCCAGTGGTTCCCCCAGCTGGGCGGCGACAAGCTCATCGGCATGGTCCTTCCCGCAGTCACCCTCGCCATCACCGACATCGCCTTCGTCGCCCGCCTCACCCGCGGCACGATGCTCGAGGTGCTGCGCGCGGACTACGTGAAGACGGCCGTGGCCAAGGGACTTCCGCGCCGCCGCGTGCTGTTCAAGCACGTGCTGCGCAACTCGTCCATTCCCGTGGTGACCTACCTGGGCATTTCGTTCGGTGCACTCCTCGGTGGTGCGCTCATCACTGAGGCGATCTTCAACTGGGACGGTGTCGGTCTGGCACTGGTTCAGGCGATTCAGCAGCAGAACAACCCGATCGTGATCGGCGTCGTGACGTACAGCGTCGCCATCTTCGTCGTCCTCAGCCTCATCGTGGACCTGCTGTACGCGGCCCTCGACCCGCGTATCCGCCTCAGCTGACCGCCCCCAAGGAGGATTTCCTCATGTCTGAGCTCGCCACGAGCCCGGCGATCGGGGACGAGAACCCCGTGTCGTCCGCTTCGGCCCCGGCCGAACCCGCACCCAAGCAACTGAGCCAGTGGGGCGAGATCCGCCACCGCTACGTCCAGAACAAGCTGGCCGTCGTCGGCCTCTTCATCATCTGCGTTCTGTTCCTGACCGCGATCTTCGGCGACATGCTCGCGCCGTTCGACCCGTCGGCGCAGGACCTGGAGAACACGCTCGCCGGCCCCAACGGCACCCACTGGATGGGTACCGACGCCCTGGGCCGCGACATGTTCTCGCGCCTCATAGCCGGCACCCGCGTCGCCATGTTCGTCGGCCTCGCCTCGATCTTCTTCGCGGTGCTGATCGGCGTCGCCCTCGGTGCCATCGCCGGTTACTTCGCCGGCTTCGCCGACACCCTGGTCATGCGCATCGCGGACGTCTTCCTCGCGTTCCCGCTGATGATCGGCGCCGTCGTCATCATCCTGGTCACCGGCCGCGGCATCACCCCGGTGATCATCTCGCTGGCGATCTTCTCCTGGGCCACCGTGTCCAGGCTCCTGCGCAGCTCGATCCTGTCGGTGCGCGAGATGGACTACGTCCACGCGGCCAAGGCGCTCGGCGCCAGCGGCTGGCGGGTCGTCCGCACGCACATCCTGCCCAACTCGCTGACCGCCGTGCTGGTCTACGCGACGTTCAACGTCGGCACCACGATCATCGGCGTGGCGGCGCTCTCCTTCCTCGGCGCCGGCGTTCCCGTCGACGTCCCGGAGTGGGGCAACATGCTGGCCGCCGGCCAGGCCTTCATCGGCGTCGAGGACCACCTCTGGGTGTTCCCCAGCCTGTTCGTCGTCGTCACCGTGCTCGGCTTCGCCTTCGTCGGCGACGGCCTGCGTGACGCGCTCGACCCGAAGCTCCGGTAGGGCCGCCCGATGCCCCGAGACAACATCAGCAAGCAGGACGAAGGTGGCGGCGTGACGACGTCGGAGATTCTCAGCGTTGCGGAGACGGGCGGCGGGTCCGCCGTGCCGTTGCTGGAGGTGGACAACCTCCAGGTCGAGTTCAAGACCCGTGACGGGGTCGCCAAGGCCGTCAACGGCGTGAGCTACAGCGTCAGCTCCGGCGAGACCCTCGCCGTGCTCGGCGAGTCCGGCTCCGGCAAGTCCGTCACCGCTCAGGCGATCATGGGCATTCTCGACAGCCCGCCCGGACGGATCGCCGGCGGCGAGGTGCGCTTCCACGGCAAGGACATCCTCAAGATGTCCGACGAGGAGCGCCGCAAGCTCCGCGGCAACAAGATGGCGATGATCTTCCAGGACGCGCTGTCCTCCCTGAACCCGGTCTACTCGGTGGGCGACCAGCTCGGCGAGATGTTCCGGGTGCACCGCGGCATGTCCAAGAAGGACTCGAAGGCCAAGGCCATCGAGCTCATGGACCGTGTGAAGATCCCCGCCGCCAAGGCGCGCGTGGGCGACTACCCGCACCAGTTCTCCGGCGGTATGCGCCAGCGCATCATGATCGCCATGGCGCTGGCCCTGGAGCCGGACCTGATCATCGCCGACGAGCCCACCACGGCGCTCGACGTGACGGTCCAGGCCCAGGTCATGGACCTGCTCGCGGAGCTCCAGCGCGAGATGAACATGGGCCTGATCCTGATCACCCACGACCTCGGCGTCGTCGCCGACGTCGCGGACAAGATCGCGGTCATGTACGCGGGCCGGATCGTCGAGACCGCTCCGGTCCACGAGATCTACAAGCGCCCGTCCCACCCGTACACCCGTGGCCTGCTCGACTCGATCCCGCGCCTGGACCAGAAGGGCCAGGAGCTCTACGCGATCAAGGGCCTGCCGCCCAACCTGCTCCGCATCCCCGCGGGCTGCGCCTTCAGCCCCCGCTGCCCCAAGGCGCAGGACATCTGCCGTACGGAGATCCCGGTACTGCACCCGGTCACCGAGCAGGACGGCACCGAACTGCCGGGCCGCGGCAGCGCGTGCCACTTCTGGAAGGAGCAGATCCATGGCTGAGCTCACCAAGAACGCCACCGAGCGCGAGCCGATCCTCCAGGTCCGTAACCTGGTCAAGCACTTCCCGCTGACCCAGGGCATCCTGTTCAAGAAGCAGGTCGGCGCGGTCAAGGCGGTCGACGGAATATCCTTCGACCTCTACCAGGGCGAGACCCTCGGCATCGTCGGCGAGTCCGGCTGTGGCAAGTCCACGGTCGCCAAGCTCCTGATGAACCTCGAGCGCGCCACCGCGGGCGAGGTCCTCTACAAGGGCGAGGACATCAGCCGGCTGTCCGGCAAGGCCCTCAAGGCCGTACGCCGCAACATCCAGATGGTGTTCCAGGACCCGTACACCTCGCTGAACCCGCGCATGACGGTCGGCGACATCATCGGGGAGCCCTTCGAGATCCACCCCGAGGTGGCTCCCAAGGGCGACCGGCGCCGCAAGGTCCAGGAACTCCTGGACGTCGTGGGCCTGAACCCGGAGTACATCAACCGCTACCCGCACCAGTTCTCCGGCGGTCAGCGCCAGCGCATCGGCATCGCCCGCGGCCTGGCCCTCCAGCCCGAGATCATCATCTGCGACGAGCCGGTCTCCGCGCTCGACGTGTCGGTGCAGGCGCAGGTCATCAACCTGATGGAGAAGCTCCAGGACGAGTTCAACCTGTCCTACCTCTTCATCGCGCACGACCTGTCGATCGTCCGGCACATCTCGGACCGCGTGGGCGTCATGTACCTCGGCAAGATGGCCGAGATCGGCTCCGACGCCGAGATCTACGAGCACCCGACGCACCCGTACACGCAGGCGCTGCTCTCGGCGGTCCCGGTCCCCGACCCGGCCGCCCGCGAGGGCCGCGAGCGGATCATCCTGACCGGCGACGTGCCGTCCCCGGCCAACCCGCCGTCGGGCTGCCGCTTCCGCACCCGCTGCTGGAAGGCCCAGGACAAGTGCTCCACCGAGGAGCCGCTGCTGGCGATCCCGGAGCGCTTCAAGGGCCAGGACACCCTGGCCGCGCACAGCTCCGCGTGCCACTTCGCCGAGGAGAAGGCCATCCTGGCCGTCTGACGTACGCGCTCGGCACGACGGCCGGCCCCCGGTGCTCCACGGCAC
>NZ_JBSGZI010000182.1:0-6448 GCF_053610945.1 Streptomyces sp. NPDC054849 | reverse complement strand
GTGCACTGTCCTGCGCCCCGCCCGCCCCGCCCGCCCCGCCCGGCGCGGGGGGCGCGGCGGGCGCCGGCTCCCACCACCGCGGCGGCGCCTCCCGCCGCAGCACCGCCCCGCCCGGGGTGCGCACCTCCACCGCCCCGTGCCGGGACACCGCCACCGTCACCCGCTCCGACACCACCCGCCAGCCACCCCCGGTGTCCGGCTCCAGCACGGCCCGCGGATCCGGCTCCGGCCCGCCGCCCACCACCGCGTACGAGGGCGTCGGCCCGGCCCCGTCCCAGCTCCAGAACACGGTGCCGCCCACCATCACCCGCACCAGCAGCTCCGAGCGCGCGAACCGCAGCACACCCCCGCCGGGCCGGGGCTCCGTCCCGGTCAGCAGCCCCGGTACGCGCGCCCGCTCCGCGCCCCGGCGCGGAAGCCCCACGGCGTCCGTGCGCCGGTGGCGCCACGCCGCGAGCCAGGCGCGCCGCCCGCGCTCCGTACCGATGTCCTTCACCGCACGCACCAGATCACGACCGTCCATGCCGCTCACCCTGCCACCGGCCCCCGGCCGAGGAGAGGGCGTTCAACTCCCGTTCACCCGGCAGCGGCACCCCTGCGGCGTGAACCCGCCCATCACCCGACCGGCCAGGTCGGCCCTGGTGCAGAGGTCGATCACATGGCATCGTCCCTGTGAGCCGCCACGCGCACACCCCTCGCGCGATGGCACCGTACGCACACGAAGCGCGAGCCGCAGACTTGACCGGGAGCCGACCCATGACCTCAGCCACGCAGCCGGAACCCCTCTGGGCGCCGGGCCCCGACCGGATCGCCGCGGCCCGGATCACCGCCTTCCAGGGCTGGGCCGCGCAGCGCTTCGGGGCCCCCGCCGAGGGTGGCTACCCCGCCCTGCACCGCTGGTCCGTCGACGAGCTCGACACCTTCTGGCAGGCCGTCGCCGAGTGGTTCGACGTCCGGTTCACCACCCCGTACGAATCCGTCCTCGCCGACCGCTCCATGCCCGGCGCACGCTGGTTCACGGGTTCCACCCTCAACTACGCCGAGCACGCGCTGCGCGCCGCCGAGGACCCGGCCCGCGCCGACGACCCCGCCCTGCTGTACGTGGACGAGACCCACGAGGCCGTCCCGGTCACCTGGGCCGAGCTCCGCCGCCAGGTCGGGTCGCTCGCCGCCGAACTGCGCGCCATCGGCGTACGCCCCGGCGACCGCATCAGCGGCTACCTCCCCAACATCCCCGAGGCCGCCGTCGCCCTCCTCGCCACCGCCGCCGTCGGCGGCGTCTGGACCTCCTGCGCCCCCGACTTCGGCGCCCGCGCGGTCCTCGACCGCTTCCAGCAGGTGGAGCCCGTCGTCCTGTTCACCGTGGACGGCTACCGCTACGGCGGCAAGGAGCACGACCGCCGGGACGCCGTCGCCGAGCTCCGCCAGGATCTCCCCTCCCTGCGCGCCGTCGTCCACATCCCGCTCCTCGGCACGCCCGCCCCCGAGGGCGCCCTCGACTGGTCCGCCCTCACCGCGGCCGCGACCGAACCCGTCTTCGAGCCGGTCCCCTTCGACCACCCCCTCTGGGTCCTCTACTCCTCCGGGACGACCGGCCTCCCCAAGGCCATCGTCCAGTCCCAGGGCGGCATCCTCCTCGAACACCTCAAGCAGCTCGGCCTGCACTGCGACCTCGGTCCCGAGGACCGGTTCTTCTGGTACACCTCCACCGGCTGGATGATGTGGAACTTCCTCGTCTCCGGACTGCTGACCGGCACGACCGTCGTCCTCTACGACGGCAGCCCGGGCTACCCCGACACGGGCGCCCAGTGGCGCATCGCCGAGCGCACCAAGGCCACCCTGTACGGCACCTCCGCCGCATACGTCATGGCCTGCCGCAAGGCCGAGGTCCACCCGGCCCGCGACTTCGACCTCTCCGCCGTGAAGTGCGTGGCGACCACCGGCTCCCCGCTCCCGCCCGACGGCTTCCGCTGGCTCCACGAAGAGGTCGCCGAGGACCTCTGGATCGCCTCCGTCAGCGGCGGCACCGACGTCTGCAGCTGCTTCGCCGGCGCCGTCCCCACCCTCCCGGTCCACATCGGCGAGCTCCAGGCCGCCGGCCTCGGCACGGACCTCCAGTCCTGGGACCCGTCCGGCAAGCCGGTCATCGGCGAGGTCGGCGAGCTCGTCGTCGCCAACCCCATGCCGTCCATGCCGATCCACTTCTGGAACGATCCCGACGGCAGCCGCTACCGCGACAGCTACTTCGAGATGTTCCCCGGCGTCTGGCGCCACGGGGACTGGATCACGATCACCGACCACGGCTCGGTGATCATCCACGGTCGCTCCGACTCCACGCTCAACCGCCAGGGCGTCCGGATGGGCTCCGCCGACATCTACGAGGCCGTCGAGCGCCTCCCGGAGATCAAGGAGTCCCTGGTCATCGGGCTGGAAGAGCCGAACGGCGGCTACTGGATGCCGCTCTTCGTCCACCTCGTCCCCGGCGCCGCCCTCGACGACGGCCTGCGCGCCCGGATCAAGGCGACGATCCGCGAGGAGCTCTCCCCGCGCCACGTCCCCGACGAGATCATCGAGGTCCCGGGCATCCCGCACACCCTCACCGGCAAGCGCATCGAGGTCCCCGTCAAGCGTCTCCTCCAGGGCGCGCCCCTGGCCAAGGCGGTCAACCCGGGCTCCGTCGACAACATCGACCTCCTCCGCTTCTACGAGGAGCTGGCCCGCACCCGCGGCTGAGGCCGCTGTCAGTGGCCGTGATTACTCTGAGTGAGCAAGTGATTGCAGCACTCAGGGGGGAACCATGCCACGGAAGAACGACACCCGAGCCCACCGGACCCGCACCAGCGACCGGCGCCGCACGCTGCGCCGCGAGGTCCCCAGTACCGTCGGCCTGCTCGCCGACGCCGGGGACTTCGCGGCCATGCGCGGCTACCGCAGCTTCACCTTCGACGACCACGACGACTACACCGACTACCTCCACCACGTCGAGGGCCTGCTCCGGTCCCTCGCGGCCCAGGGCATCCACACCACCGTCGCCCTCTTCGATCCCGAGGAGTACGCCGAGTACTGCGGGGAGAACGGCCTCGACCCGGACACGGCCGAGACCCGCACCCGCTTCACCGCGGACCTGGCCGGCAGCGGCCCCGTTCTGCCCTACACCGGCCAGCCCATCGACGAGCTCGTCCCGCTCCTCGTCGACGAGGCCGTCCGCCAGGCCACGTGGGAGTACGCCACCACCCTCCTCGCCGAAGTGGGCCGCTGCGCGGACTGCGGCGAGGACATCGGCCACGCCTCCTTCGACCGCGCCACCGACGCCCTCACACGCCTCGTCGCCGGCGCCGGCCCTGGCCATCACCATTTCGTCTGCAGCATCCCGACCGATACGGAACAGCTCGTCGCCGTCCTCCACGCCGACACCACCGACGACCCGGACACCCCGCCCCGCATCGAGCGCCGTGACGGCCTCGACTTCGTGACGGTCCTCGCCGCGGGGCTCGCCCTCGGCGGAGCCGGGGGACTGGTGGTGCGCAGCACCACCGAGGGCCACCGGGACCGGGTCCACGGCTGGCGTCTGGACCGCGGCCGTCTCACCGCGCTTTCGGCGGCGGCCGTCTTCAACGCCTACTGCACGGACGCCGACACGGGCGACCCCGTCGCCCCGGAACCGGGCGTCGAATACTGCCCGGGGTACGACGTCGACGCCCCCGGCCCGCACCACTAGACGACCGAGGGGCCCTCGCCACCGGCGAAGGCCCCTCGATCACACACGCCGCACCCTCCGGCTACTCGCCGGAAAGCACCGCCTGGGCGGCCACGCGGGCCTCCTCGGCAGTGTCCGACGCACGCGCGGCCGCCGCGGCACGCTCGCACTGCGCCAGCGTGTATTTCGCGAGCGTCGCGCGCACATAGGGAATCGAAGCGGCACCCATCGACAGGGAGGTGACACCCAGACCGGTCAGCACACAGGCCAGCAGCGGGTCGGAAGCGGCCTCACCGCAGACGCCGCAGCTCTTGCCCTCCGCCCTGGCGGCCTCGGCCGACATGGCGATGAGGTCGAGCAGCGCGGGCTGCCACGGATCCTGAAGCCGGGAGACCGCGCCGACCTGACGGTCGGCGGCGAAGGCGTACTGCGCCAGGTCATTGGTGCCCAGTGACAGGAACTCGACCTCCTGGAGGATGGAACGCGCCCGGAGCGCGGCGGAGGGGATCTCCACCATCGCGCCGAACTTCGCGCGCAGACCGGCTTCCCGGCAGGCGTCGGCGAAAGCCTTGGCGTCGGTCCGGTCCGCCACCATCGGGGCCATGACCTCGAGGTAGACCGGCAGCCCCTCTGCCGCCTTGGCCAGCGCGGTGAGCTGCGTACGCAGCACGTCCGGATGGTCCAGGAGCGAACGCAGCCCGCGCACCCCCAGCGCCGGGTTCGGCTCGTCGGCCGGCGTCAGGAAGTCCAGCGGCTTGTCGGCGCCGGCATCGAGCACGCGCACGACGACACGGCCCTCGGGGAAGGCTTCGAGCACCTTGCGGTACGACTCGATCTGCTTCTCCTCGGACGGAGCCTTCTTGCTGTCGTCCAGGAACAGGAACTCGGTGCGGAACAGACCCACACCCTCGGCCCCCGCCTCGACGGCCGCCGGCACGTCCGCGGGACCGCCGACGTTGGCCAGCAGCGGCACCTTGTGCCCGTCGGAGGTCGCACCCGGACCGGACGACGCGGCCAGCGCCGCCTTGCGCTCGGCGGCCGCGGCCTCCAGCTCGGCCCGCTTCTCCGGCGACGGTTCGACGAACAGGTCACCCGTGCTGCCGTCCACTGCGATCAGAGTGCCCTCGGCGATCTCACCGGCACCCGGCAGCGCCACGATCGCCGGGACTCCCAGCGCCCTCGCGAGGATCGCACTGTGGCTGGTCGGCCCGCCCTCCTCGGTCACGAAGCCGAGGACGAGCGCCGGGTCGAGCAGAGCCGTATCGGCGGGGGCCAGATCCCGCGCGATCAGCACGTACGGCTCGTCACTGTCGGGCACGCCCGGCATCGGCACGCCCAGCAGCCGCGCCACGATGCGGTTGCGTACGTCATCCAGGTCGGCCACCCGGCCGGCCATGTACTCCCCGGCCCCCGCGAGCAGATCGCGGTAGGCGGCGAACGCGTCGTACACGCCGCGCTCGGCGGTGCTGCCGACGGCGATCCGCCGGTCGACGTCCGCCATCAGCTCGGGGTCCTCGGCGATCATCGCCTGAGCCTCGAGCACGTGCTGGGCCTCGCCACCGGCCAGCTGGCCGCGCGCGATCAGATCGGCCGCCACAGCACTCACGGCCTGACGGGCGCGCCCCTGTTCGCGCGCCGCCTCATCGGCGGTGATCCGCTTCGCCGGCGGCTCGAGGACCGCCGTACCCATGTGCCGAACCTCGCCGATCGCCACACCGTGGCTCACGCCGACGCCTCGCAGCGTTGTCTCCATTTCACCCGTCTCCGATTGAGCGGCGGGCCGACCCGCCGCGGTGGATGTCCGACTCGCCTCTGCAGGCGGACGCGTCACTGCCAGCTGAAGAGAGCGTCGTCAGCCTTCACGTCGCCGGACTCGACGAGGTCGGTGAGGGAGTCCGCCGTCGCCTCGAGCGCCACGACGGGGCAGATCGGCGACTTGCCGGCGGCCTCGACCGCAGCGGGGTCCCAGCGGATGACGGCCTGGCCGCGGGTCACGGTGTCGCCCTTGGTCACGAGGAGCTCGAAGCCCTCGCCGTTGAGCTGAACCGTGTCGATCCCGAGGTGCGTCAGCACACCGTGACCCTCACCGTCGACGACGACGTACGCGTGCGGGTGCAGGGAGACGACCACGCCATCGACGGGGGACACCGCCTCCGAGGGCTCGCGCACGGGATCGATGGCGGTGCCCGGTCCCACCATGGCGCCGGAGAACACCGGATCGGGCACTGCCGCGAGTCCGATGGCGCGCCCGGCGAGTGGGGACGTCAGCTGGTCATGGGGGCCTCCCAGGGGTGGGGCTCTCGTGTCGCCGTCACTGCCTGTTGCGAACGG
Organism: Streptomyces sp. NPDC054849; assembly: GCF_053610945.1. Classification (NCBI taxonomy): domain Bacteria; kingdom Bacillati; phylum Actinomycetota; class Actinomycetes; order Kitasatosporales; family Streptomycetaceae; genus Streptomyces; species Streptomyces sp. NPDC054849. The sequence goes on along the minus strand of NZ_JBSGZI010000182.1, from coordinate 420 downwards.
CGTACTCTTCTGAAGGATATGGCACAAGATGTTCGGGTTCGCCCGGTGTTGTTCCCGACCCGGGCGGCCCTTCGCACGGAGACTAGTGGACTAGACCGGTGGACTAGACCATACGCCTCCATCGATTTGCTTGGGTCCCCCGGGGAGCGGTACTCTCGTGACTCCCGCCGGGACGCTGCGTGTGAACTTCTCACGAACGGCCGATGGACGGGACTTCAACTCTCCATCATCGATCTTGATCTCAGGCCCTCTCCTGCATGCCCTTCGGGTCATGCGATGAGTGGTTCGGGAGAAGGGAAATCGCTGATAGAGTCGGAATCGCCGAAAAGGGAAACGCGAAAGCGAAGAACTGGAAAGTGAAACCCGCTTCGACCGGGAATCGGACACGAAAGAGTCTGATAGAGTCGGAAACGCAAGAAC
>NZ_JBSGZI010000181.1:0-6670 GCF_053610945.1 Streptomyces sp. NPDC054849 | reverse complement strand
GGTGCTGCGGGTCGCGGCCTTCGCCGTCTCACGTGCGGGTCAGTGGAAGAAGTGCCGGGTCCCGGTGAAGTACATGGTCACACCGGCCTTCTTCGCGGCCTCGACGACCTGCTCGTCACGGACCGAACCGCCCGGCTGGACCACGGCCTTGATGCCGGCGGCCGTCAGGATCTCCAGCCCGTCCGGGAAGGGGAAGAAGGCGTCGGACGCGGCGTACGAGCCCTGCGCGCGCTCGGCGCCCGCCCGCTCGACGGCGAGCTTCGCCGAGTCGACGCGGTTGACCTGGCCCATGCCGACGCCGACCGAGGCGCCGTCCTTGGCGAGCAGGATCGCGTTGGACTTGACGGCCCGGCAGGCCTTCCACGCGAAGGCCAGCTCGGCGAGCTCGGCCTCGGACAGGGCCTCGCCGGTCGCGAGGGTCCAGTGGGCCGGGTCGTCGCCCTCGGCCTGGAAGAGGTCGCTCTGCTGGAGCAGCGCACCGCCGCTGATCGGCTTGAGGTCACCCGGCTGGTGCGGGGTGCCGTCCACCTTCAGGACGCGGATGTTCTTCTTCTTGGCCAGGACCTCGACCGCGCCGTCCTCGTAGGCGGGGGCGGCGATGACCTCGGTGAAGATCTCCGCGACCTGCTCGGCGAGCTCGACGGTCACCGGACGGTTGACGGCGATGACGCCGCCGAAGGCCGACAGCGGGTCGCAGGCGTGCGCCTTGCGGTGGGCGGCGGCGACGTCCGCGCCGACGGCGATGCCGCACGGGTTGGCGTGCTTGATGATCGCGACGCAGGGCTCTTCGTGGTCGTAGGCGGCGCGGCGCGCGGCCTCGGTGTCCACGTAGTTGTTGAAGGACATCTCCTTGCCGTGCAGCTGCTCGGCGTTGGCGAGCCCGCCGGGCTGTCCGTCGGTGTAGAGGGCGGCGGCCTGGTGCGGGTTCTCGCCGTAACGCAGGGTGGACTTGCGCTCCCACGCACCGGCGAGGAACTCGGGCAGCGCGCCCTCGTCGCTCTCCGGGGCGTACGCGTTCGTGAACCAGGAGGCCACGGCCACGTCGTAGGCGGCGGTGTGCTGGAAGGCCTCGGCCGCCAGCCGCTTGCGGGCGGTGAGGTCGAAGCCGCCGCCCTGGGCCGCGGCGAGGACGTCGGCGTACCGCTCGGGGCTGGTGACCACGGCGACCGACGGGTGGTTCTTGGCGGCGGCGCGGACCATCGACGGGCCGCCGATGTCGATCTGCTCGACGCACTCGTCGGGGGTGGCACCCGACTGGACGGTGGCGAGGAAGGGGTACAGGTTGACGACCACGAGGTCGAAGGGCTCGACGCCCAGCTCGGCGAGCTGGTTGCGGTGGTCCTCCAGGCGCAGGTCGGCGAGGATGCCGGCGTGCACGCGCGGGTGCAGGGTCTTGACCCGGCCGTCCAGGCACTCGGGGAAGCCGGTCAGCTCCTCGACCTTGGTGACGGGCACCCCGGCGGCGGCGATCTTCGAGGCGGTGGAGCCGGTGGAGACGAGCGCGACGCCCGCCTCGTGCAGGCCGCGGGCCAGCTCTTCCAGTCCCGTCTTGTCGTAGACGCTGATGAGCGCACGCCGGATCGGCCGCTGGGTCGTGGTCGGGTCGTTGCTCTCTACGGCGGTCACTGGATTGTTACCTTTCGTCCCTCAATGCGGTAGCCGTGCCGGGCCAGGCGCCCCACGACGTCGACGAGCAGCTGGCGCTCGACTTCCTTGATGCGCTCATGGAGAGCGGCTTCGTCGTCCTCGTCCCGGACCTCGACCACACCCTGGGCGATGATCGGACCGGTGTCCACGCCGGCGTCCACGAAGTGGACCGTGCAGCCGGTGACCTTCGCGCCGTAGGCGAGCGCGTCCCGTACGCCGTGCGCACCCGGGAAGGCGGGGAGGAGGGCGGGGTGGGTGTTGACGAACCGGCCGCCGAAGCGGTCGATGAACGCCTTGCCCACGATCTTCATGAATCCGGCGGACACGACGAGGTCCGGGGCGTGGGCGTCGGTCGCCTCGGTGAGGGCGGCGTCCCACTCCGCCCGGCTCCCGTAGTCCTTCACCGGGCAGACGAAGGTGGGAATCCCGGCCTTCTCCGCTCGTTCCAGGCCGGCGATGTTCTCCCGGTCGGCCCCCACGGCGACGACTTCGGCGCCGAAGCCCTCGGATCCGCCGGGGTGGGCGTCGATGGCGTCGAGCAGGGCCTGGAGGTTGGTGCCGGAACCGGAGACCAGCACGACCAGGCGGGAGGCGGCCATGGAGAGGCCCTTTCTCACGGAATTGCGGTGTTCGTCCTTGTGTGGTCATACGAAACTTCGGGGTACCGATATACGGGGAACCATACGAAGCCACCGACCGCCTGCAACGATACCGGCACACCGGACCGCCCCCGAGGGACGGGGGGACGGGCGGGCGGTAGCGTCTGGCGTACAAGCCGCAAACTGGCCTCACCTCGCCACGACGTCCTGCGACGTCCATGACACAGGGGAAGAAACACACCCGATGCCGGACCGCCGTCAGCCCGACGCCCCCACCGACGACAACCCCTTCGCGGCTCCCCCGGAAGGACGGCCCGACCAGCCGTGGCAGCCGCGCAGCGGCGGTGACGGCGGGAACGGGGACGGCCAGAAGGACCCGGACAAGCAGCGGGGACCGGCGCGCTGGGACCCGACGGACCCGATCCAGCGCCGCGCGCGCTACGCACTGCTGGCCGGCATGTGGGGCTTCTTCTTCGGAATCTTCGCGATCCCGTCGGTCGGCCTGCTGCTGGGTGCGCTCGCCCTGTATTGGGGAATCAGCGCCCTGCGAGGCAAGCCGGCCCCGGCGACCCCCTCGACCGCGGCGGGCACCCCGGACACTGCGAGCACCCCGAGCGCGCCGGCCGGCCTGGCCGCGCTGGGCCCGGCGGCCCGCCCCCAGCGCACGGCGGCGGTGAGCGGCCTGGTCACGGCCTCGCTGGCGATCCTGCTGGCCATGAGCTCGTACGCACTGCAGCTCGTCTACAAGGACTTCTACGTCTGCCGCGACGACGCCCTCACCCAGTCGGCGGAACTCCAGTGCAACACCCTCCTCCCGGACAACTTCGTGGGCGACATCCTGAAGGTCCGCCAGTAAACCCCCGAAGGCCCCCCTCCAACCCGGCCGACACCCGAGGCCGGGCCGACCTCTCCAACCCGCCGCCCTCCCAGCCCCGCCGGCGTTTGAGGCGCGGGGCCCGGGGCGGAGCCCGCTCTCCCAGCCTCGTCGGCGTTTGAGGCGCGGGGGCCGGGGCGAAGCCCGCTCCTTCAGCCCCGCCGCCCTCCCAGCCCGCCGGCGCTTGAGGCGCGGGGGCCAGGGCGAAGCCCGCTCCTTCAGCCCCCCCGCCCTCCCAGCCCGCCGGCGTTTGAGGCGCGGGGTCCGGGGCGAAGCCCGCTCCTTCAGCCTCGCCGCCCTCCCAGCCCGCCGGCGCTTGAGGCGCGGGGTCCGGGGCGGAGCCCCGCTCCTTTCAGCCTCGCCGGCGTTTGAGGCGCGGGGTCTGGGGCGGAGCCCCCAGCAGCGGAGCCGCACCCGCACCCGCCTACACCGGCGGCCTCCGCCGCGCCAACACCCGCGCCCCGACCACCGGCGGAGCCAACGGCGGCGCCTCGGCCGGCTTCGCCGAGATCAGGATCGGCCTGAGATCCAGGCCGAGCCCCGACACGACGGTCACGGGCCGGCGTCCCCGCACCGGCGCAACCGCCGGCCCGGCCACCACCTCCGGCTCGGCCACCACCTCCGGCTCAGGAACCGCCTCCGACTCTCGCCCAGGCACAAGCACCGGCACCGGCACCGGCGTCGCCCCCCGCACCACCTCCCCCGACGAAATCTCCGGAATCAGCGTCCCCGCGACCTTCCGCATCGCCGCCCACCGAACCTCCCGCACCCCGCTGTCGTGCCACCCGTCATTCACCGGATCCGCCGAATCCGCCGGGTCCGCCGGGTCCGCCGGATCCGCCGGATCCTCCGCATCCAGGCCGGCAGGCCCCTTGGCCGGGCGGTAGCGCCACGCATGCACCCCCACCGCCACCGGCACGGCCAGCAGCAGCGTCCACGCGAAGGCCGCCGCACCGGTCTCCCACCACACCGGCCCGAACTCGGCCAGCCGCCGCGATCCCAGCGGCCCCGCCGTGGCCGCCGCCAGCCCGGCCATCACCACGCCGCACACGAGCGCCCCCAGGGCCGCCGTGAGCGCGGTCTCCCCATACGAGACCTCGCGCGCCCGGCGTACCGCGAACCAGCCCACCGCCAGCCCGGCGACCACCGGCACGCCGACGACCGCCCAGGTCAACGGGGTCCCCGCACCCTCGGGCGGGAGCGCAGCCAGCAGCGGGAAGCGGGGCAGGCCGGGCGCGCCCGCGAAGCCGAGCGGGGTGGCCGTGACGTCGGCCCCGACGGCGAAGCCGGGTCCGAGGGCGTAGGCCGCTCCCCAGACCATGGCGTTGGGGATCAGCGTGAGTGCGAGCAGCAGGACTGCGAACCGGCCCGACCACACTCCGGTCAGCGACAGGAAAGAGGCCTGGACCTCGGCGCCGTGCCAGGCGAGCGAGGCGCCCACGAGCAGCGCGCCGCCCCCGAGGAGCACCAGGGCCCCGCCCGCCCCGGCCCGTAGCGCCAGCGCGTACCGAGGGCGTGCGACGGCCCTTAGTACGCCCCCCGGCAGCCAGGAAGGCAGCGGTCCGAGCGGACGTCCCCTGGCCCCCCACACTCCGCCGGCGGCGGCGAGCGCGGCGACCAGGGGGATGTGCCAGGCCGCGCTGATCGGGTCGGCCGGCATGGGGCCGCCCGCGGCGTACACCGTCGCGAGGGCCCCGACGGTGAGGTATCCGCAGAGCACGGCCGAGAACACGGCGCCGGCGGGCAGCACCTCCTCGTCCTCCTCGGAGGCGCCCCCCAGCCGGGCGGCCCGACGCATGAGCAGCACGGGCAGCGCGACGAGGAGCAGCGGCGTCACCCCGACGGGGGCGGGGACGCCGGACAGGGTCTCGTACCGCACCAGCTCCGTCCCGTGGGCGAGCAGCCACAGTCCGGCGGCGAGGTGGAGCGCCCCGCCGGGGCCGCTGTCGGGGTAGGGGGAGCTGATCCACAGCACGATGACGAGCACGGCGAGGAAGCCGAGCCCGAGTCCGGCCGCCACGGCGCCGCCCACTACGCATGCGGCGGCGGCCGGCGAACGGCGCCGCACGCCGGTTCGCGGGGCCGCAGACAACGGGGTCCCGGGTTCGGTCACTTGGGTCACCCCGCCATGGTGCCAACGACACGCGCTATGGGCGGGTAACAGGCGAATGTCCGTGGTGTCGCCCAATATACGTTTATGTACTTTTTCGTCCAGGGCTGTCAGGTCGCGGGGAGTGTGGCATGACACGAAGCGTCGAGGACCTGCCCGCCCCGAACGAGCGCCGCAGACTGCGCGAAGCAGCCGAGCTGACGCACGATGAGGTTGCGGCAGCGGTGGGCGTCACCGCGACCACGGTCCGATCCTGGGAATCGGGCCGCACGGCTCCCCGCGGCCGCAAGCGCGAGGCGTACATGAAATTCCTGGCGGGTCTGGCGGGCCTGCCGAGCCTGCCGGGCACCTCCGAAGCTGGGGACGAGGCCGAGGGCGAGGCCGGCGCCGAGGTCCTGGTGGCGGTCGGCGCGGCCGACCCGGCGCCAGTGGGCCTCACGGCCGGAGCCGAAGGCGTCGGTATGGGGTCCTCGGAGGCTCCCTCCGCAACGGCCGGGACCGAATCCACCGCCGAGCACACCGAGCCCGCCGAGCACACCGCGCACACCGAGCCGGCCGAACCCGCCGAGCCCACAGAGCCCCCCTCAGGGGCACCGGCACGGGGCCCGGCCGGGGACTTCGACGCCCTCTACGCCCACGCCGCCCCCGGCCTCGCCCGGCAGACCTACCTGCTCACCGGACGCCGGGCCCTCGCCCTGGAGGCCGTGGAGCGGGCGTTCATCCAGGCCTGGGCCCGCTGGCCCGAGGTGGTCACCGACCCGGACCCGGTGGGCTGGGTGCGCGCGGCCGCGTACGAGTACGCCCTCTCCCCCTGGCACCGGTTCCGGCATGCCCACCGCCATGCCGACAAGCCCCCCGCCGAGCCCGCCGACCGGATCCTGCTCGACGCCCTGCTCGCGCTGCCCGCCGTCCACCGCCGTACCGTCCTGCTCTACGACGGCGTCGGCCTCGACCTCCCCGACACCGCGGCCGAGACCGAGGCCAGCACGCCCACCGCCGGCCTCCGCCTCCTGCACGCGCACGCGGACCTCGCCGACCGGGTACCCGAACTGGCCGACGTACCGCCCGAGAACCAGTCCGAGGTGCTGCGCGAGCTGCTGGCCGCGCTGCGACCGGCCGTCGCGCTCGACCCGCGACCGGCGGCGGCCGTCCGCGGCGGCGGCGAATGGCGCACCCGGCTGATGACCCGCGCGACGCTGGGGCTGACCGCGGTGATCGCCGTCTCGACCGCCTACACGGCCGCGACCGCGCCCAGGCAGTACGACCCCGTGGAGGCACCCGGTCAGAGCGTCTCCGGCGTGCCCCCGCTGAGCGGCCCTCAGCAGCCGACAGACCGGAGCCGGTTGCTCCACGACAAGCTGCGCGCCGACCCGGAGGCCGGGCCGGCCAGGATCGCGCCGAAGGCCGAATGAGTACGGGCGTGGCCCGCACCCCGAAGGG
>NZ_JBSGZI010000180.1:0-6938 GCF_053610945.1 Streptomyces sp. NPDC054849 | reverse complement strand
CCCCGGCACCGTGGGAACCGTGCCGGGGACCACTGCGTCGCCGCGTGCACCCGGGCCCGAGGGGGCCGGGTCTGGGCCGGTTACTTCGGTGCGTCCGGGGCGGGGGCCGGAGCGGGAGCCGGGGCCGTGATGGTGATCGGCAGGATCAAGGTCACGCCCTCGGGGGTGATCAGGCGCAGCTGGTACGTGCCCGGGGCGAGGTCGGCGTCCGTGAAGAGCTCCGGCAGGACGATCCTGCCGTCGGCGCCGGTCGTGGCCAGCGGGAGGCCGAAGACCTTCTTGCCGTTCTCGTCCTTGAAGTACGGGCCCTTCGCGGTCGCCGGGTCCACCGGGACCCACGTGCCGTCCTTCTCCTCGCCCAGGCCGACGACGGCGCCGGACACCGCGGCCGCCTTGCCCTTGGCCGTGGCGAAGACCTCGACGCCCGTGACGCTCTTGCCGGCGACCGCCTCCAGCGGCTTCGAGCCGTCCGGACGGGACAGCAGGTCGGCGACCGGAGCCGTGACCTTGCCCTCGAAGTACTGGGTGAGCCTGCTCGTGGTGTCGTAGGCCGAGATGCGCAGCTTGAACGTGCCCGCGGTGGCGCCCGCCTTCAGGCCGGGCGCGGCGGCGATGCCGTCGGCGCCCGTCTTGACCGACACGGACTTCGCCGATCCGAAGCGGGTGCCGGTGGCATCCTCCTCCACCGCGAAGATCACGTCTCGGCCGGCGGCGGGCTTGCCGTCGCTGAGCGCCAGCTTGACCCGCGGAACCACGGTGAAGGCCGCTCCGGTTTCGGCCGTGAGCCCGGGCCCGTCCAACACCGTCAGGTCGGCCAGGTGCGGGGCCGGCTTCTCCGGCGTCGGCGTCGGAGTCGGCGTCGGGGTGGGAGTGGGCGTCGGAGTCGGGGTCGGCTTGGGCTTCGGGGTCGTCGTCGGCGTGACCGGCGTCTGCCGCGGGGTGGGCAGGGTGCCCGATTCCTGGGGCGGGTAGTTCCCGGCGGGCGGGTTCGCCACCTCGGTGGCGCCGCCGTTCTGGTACTGCCGCATGAAGCCGAGCACGGTGTTCACGTACTCGCGGGAGTTGTTGTAGCTGAGGATCGCGGAGTCGAGCTTGGCCGCGTTCGACAGGTCCCGGTCGCCCGCGCACAGGTAGAGGCCCGCACCCAGCGCCGCGTCGTAGACGTTGTTCGGGTCGCGCTTGGCGTCGCCGTTGCCGTCGGCGCCCCACGTGGCCCAGGTGGACGGGATGAACTGCATCGGGCCGACGGCCCGGTCGTACACCGCGTCCGCGTCCCACTCGCCCTTGTCGGTGTCGCGGATCTCGGCGAAGCCGTTGCCGTCGAGCCGGGGGCCGCGGATCGGCTTCTCGGTGTAGCCGTCGGCCTTGAGCCCGTAGCCGGAGGCGTGGACGGACTCGACCCGGCCGATGCCCGCGAGCAGCTGCCAGGGCAGCTTGCATCCGGGCAGCGCGGCCGCCACGGACAGCTCGGCGCGGTGGTAGGCGTCGAGGGCGGTCGCGGGTATCCCGCTGGCCCCCTCCTGGGCGCCCGCGCCCGCGGGCGGCGGGTCGGCGACGATGTCGGGCAGATCCAGCCGGGCGTCACCGCGGTCGGTGGCCTGCGGACTGTCCGGGGTCGGTTCGGACTCTCCCGCGTCGGCGGTCGACGGGTTGGTCACGACCGCGGCGGTGGTCAGGCTGGCCGCGAGCGCGGCCGTGCACAGGACCTTGCGCGAGGTGTTGACGAGGTGACGGTGAAGCGGCTTCACAGTGCGGCGATCCCCCCAAGGAGCCGTCAAAGGTATACGGCTGGGCCAGCCGTGAATATCCACTGTCTATCAGGTATGAGAACCCGACTCGCCGTCCCCCCGGCAGATGTGACAGACCATTCGTCTCGGCTTCACCGGGGTCGCACGACCGAACGGACACCGGGCCCGATTCCCTGCCCGGATTACCCCGATGACTGCATGTTTGCAACCGTCCCCGGCCTCAACAGCCGGGAGCCCCGGCCGCCCTGCGTGCGGCGGCCGGGCTCCGGCGTGAGGCGCACGCGGCTCACCTCGAAGCAGCCACGCCTCGGGGCGGCACTGTGACGCACGCCACCGACACGACTTCGGGAAGGCGCGATGAGTTCCGGGAGGCACGGCAGTCTCTTCTGCATACACACCGGAACGAGTAAGAGGAACGGCTCCCATGCGCATCGTCATCAGTGAATTCATCAGCCTCGACGGCGTCGTACAGGCCCCGGGCGGCCAGGGCGAGGACAACGACGGCGGCTTCGCCCACGGCGGATGGTCGCAGCCGTTCTTCGACCCGGAGGTGGTGGGCGGCGCCTTCGACGACGCGCTGGGGAAGGCGGAGGCGCTGTTGTTCGGGCGCCGCACCTGGCAGACCATGGCCGGGGCGTGGCCCGAGCGCGCGGGGGACCCGTTCGCCGACCGCATGAACGCCATCCCGAAGTACGTCGTGTCCCAAACCCTGGGCGATGACGAGCTGACGTGGAACAACACGACGCGCATCGCGGGGGACAAGGCAGTCGCCGGTATCCGGGAACTGCGCGGGACCGGCGGCGGCGACCTGCTGGTCATGGGCAGCCCCACCCTCGTACGCACCCTGCTGAGCGAAGGCCTGGTCGACGAGCTCCGGCTCATGATCATGCCGGTGCTGCTCGGCGGCGGTAAGTCGATCTTCCCCGAGGACGGCGGACTGCACACCCTGGAACTGGCCTCCTCGGCCGTCAGTCCCACCGGGGTGCACGTCTGCACCTACCGCCCGATCGTCCAGGGCCGGTGACGGAGACGCAGACGCAGACGAAGAAGCGCTTCCGGTGAGCGGTCGGCCGGACGGCCGGGCCGGCTCGACCTGACGTCAGAAGACGAACAGGCCGATCCCCACCAGCAGGCCGGCCACCGCGGACAACACGACGGCGGCGAGCAGACCGGCCAGGGCGGAGAGGAAGTACGGCTCGCCGTCCAGGGCCCTGCCGTGGCGCGCGCAGGCGAACAGCCAGGCGGCCAGCGCCAGGAACGGCACGAGGAGGACGCCGGTGGCGGTGCCGAAGTTGAACACGGCGCTCCCTGACAGTTCGTAGGCTTTCCCCCTCGTGGTCCTGACCTCCACCTCGGTGCCGGGCCGGTACTCCTCGGAGGCCGTGTCCAGGACGATTTCGCGCGCCGGGTCTTCCGACCGCCGGGGGGTGTACCAGCCCGTGCAGTCGGTACCGGTCGCATAGCCCTCGGCGTCGGTGGCGTCGTAGCACCGGGAGATCGAGAGGACCCCGTCGACGGGCCCGAATCCGAGCACGGCGGCGATCTGCGGCCCGGGCAGCAGCCAAGTCAGCCACCCGGCGACGACAAGGGTCGCCACGACGCCCAGCCCGGCCGCTCCCCGCCCCGCCTTCCGCACCGCACCCTGCACGACGCCCCCTCTCCCCAGCAGCCGGGATACCCACGCGGAGCAGGGTGTAACGCAGGGGCGCCCGGGAGGGTGCCGCGGCGTCGGGCACCCCCGCCTCCTCACCCCCCGTACAGCTCGTCGATCTCGCGCGCATAGCGCTGTGCCACCGCGGCCCGGCGGAGTTTCAGGGTGGGGGTCAGGGTGCCCGCGGCGACCGTGAAGTCCTCCGGGAGGATGTGGAAGGCGCGGATGCGGGCCGGGCGGGAGACCGTGGCGTTGGCCTCGCTGACCGCCGTGTCGATCAGGGCGCGGACGGCGGGGTGGGTCGCCGGGGATGGTCCCAGGTCGATGCCCTCCCGTCCCGCCCAGGCCGCGACCTCCTCCGCGTCCACGGCGATCAGGGCGACCGGGTACGGGCGGCGGTCGCCGATCAGGATCGCGCGGGAGACGTAGCGGGAGCGCTGGACGGCGAACTCGGACTCCGTCGGCGTGAGGTTCTTCCCGGCGGAGGTGATGATCAGCTCCTTCTTGCGGCCCGTGATGCGGAGGTAGCCGTCGGCGTCCAGTTCGCCCAAGTCGCCGGTGTGGAGCCAGCCTTCGGGATCCAGCGCTTCGGCGGTGGCGGCCTCGTTCGCGTGGTAGCCCGGGAACACCATCGGCCCGCGCGCCAGCACCTCCCCGTCCTCCGCGATCCGCACCTCGCAGCCCGCAATCGGGCGGCCCACCGTCCCGGGGCGCACCGCCTTGGGGTGGTTGAGGGAGATGACACCGCCCGACTCGGTCATCCCGTACCCCTCGTAGACGGTGATCCCGCAGGCCCGCAGGAAGTCCAGGGTCGCCGGGGCGATCGGGGCGCCGCCCGTGAGCGCCCACTTCAGCCTGCCCCCGAACGCACCCCGGACCGGGGAGTACAGCGACTTCTCCGCTTCCTCGTATTCCTCCCGGAGCTCTTCGGGCAGCCGGCCGTCGGCCGCGAGCACGCCCACCCGTACCGCCGCCTCGAAGCGTTCCCGGCCGCCCTCCCGGGCCTCGGCCAGCGAGAGCACCGCCGCGTGCAGCTTCTCGAACAGCCTCGGCACGGAGGGCAGATGGGTCGGGGCGACCACTGACAGCTCGGCCGGCACGTCCTCGATCCTGCCTCCGAAGTAGCACAGCTCCCCGCCTTGCAGCAGCGTGGTGGTCTGGATCAGCTGGGCCAGCAGGTGGGCGAGGGGCAGATAGAGGTACGTCGAGTCCCCCGGGCCGCCCTCGATCAGCGGGAGGGTGGCGTCCTGAATCGCGCCCAGGTTCCGGTGGGTGAGGCGGCAGCCCTTCGGCAGGCCCGTCGTGCCCGAGGTGTAGACGATCGAGGCGTCCGCCGCCGGGGGCACGGCCGCGGCCCGGGCGAGGAGCTCGGACTCCGGGACCGGGTCCCGGGGCGGGTGCCGGGCCAGCTCGTCCATCAGCACCACCGCCCGCAGCGCGGGCAGTTGCGCCCGCAGCGCCTCGACCCGTGCCGCCTGCCGCCCGTCATCGCAGACCACGACCACCGCCTCCGAGTCCGACAGGACCCAGGCGACCTCCTCCTCGCCGGCCGTCGGGTACACCGGCACGAGGACCGCGCCCGCCGCCAGCACCCCGAAGTGCGTGTACGTCCACTGCGGCCGGGTCTCCGCCAGTACGGCGACCCGTTCCCCGGCGGCCACGCCCAGGCCGAGCAGCGCGCACCCGACGGCCCGTACCTCCGCGCCCAGTTCCTCGTACGTACGGGTCTGCCGGCCGCCGTCCGGCGACCGGAACCGCAGGGCCGTCTGCGGCCCGTACCGCTCCTCGGTCCACTGGGTGAACACCGCCAACGTGCTCGGCCGACCGTCCATCGCATGCCCTCCGGAGGTTGGTGACCCTCCGACGCTAGGCAGCCGCACCGCCGCAGCGGCATGACCGGAAGCGTCACCCCCGCTGACCCGAGCGCTCACCTGCGGCCTGCCCGATCACCCGCCCGCCCGCTCCGCCCGCTCGCCCCGCAGGCTCACCGCGCCCTCATCCCGTGCCGTCGCGTCCGTATCGCCCTGCGCCCCGGCGGGCTACCGTCGGACGCATGGGGAGGCAGCGGACGGTCACCGTGCACCATGTGCGGGCCCTGCTGGCGGGGGCCCGCCGCAGCGGCGTCGACACCGTGCCGCTGCTCCAGGAGGCGCAGATCCCGCCGCTGCTCCTGGGCGACGACCGGGCGCGGATCACACCCGCGCAGTTCGCCCGGCTGTTCCGGGCGCTGTACCGGACCACGCAGGACGAATTCCTCGCCCTGAGCCCGGTCCCGAGCCGCCCCGGCACCTTCGCGATGATGTGTCACGCCTCGCTCTGCTGCCGCGATCTGGGTGCGGCCATGGAGCGTGCGGCCGTCTTCTACGGGCTGTTCCCCGGCGGGCCGGAGCTGGCGCTCGAAGTCGCGGGCTCCGAGGCCCGGTTCACGGTGCGCAGCGACTTCGCGCGGGACGAGGACCGATTCCTCACCGAGTGCGTGCTCGCCATCTGGCACCGGCTGAGCAGCTGGCTGGTGGGGCGGCGCATCCCGCTCGCGTACGCCGCCTTCGCCTATCCCCCGCCGCCGCACGAGGAGGAGTACGAGACCCTCTTCGACTGCCCGGTCCGCTTCGGGGAGGACCGTACGGGCGCCGCATTCGACGCGCACTGGCTGACCGCCCCGCTCATACGGGACGAGTCCGCGCTCGACGCGATGCTCCGCCGCGCCCCCTTCGACCTGCTGTCGCGTCCGGAGTACGGGACCACGGTCGCGGAGCAGGTACGCCGCACCCTGACGCAGCGGCTGCGCACGTCACCGCGGCTGCCCGCGCTCGGCGAGGTTGCGGCGCGCCTCGCGGTGTCCCCGGCGACGCTGCGGCGCCGGCTCCAGCAGGAGGGGACCTCGTTCCAGCAGCTGAAGGACCACGTGCGGCGGGATGCGGCGATCGCGGGCCTGGCGGAGAGCGGGGAGCCGATCGCGGAGCTCGCGGCCCGGCTGGGCTTCTCGGAGGACACGGCCTTCCACCGGGCGTTCCGCCGCTGGACGGGCACGACGCCGGGCGCCTACCGGATCGCCTCCGGCGGCTGGGGAGAGCCCCGTCCCGGCGCTGTCAAGCCCCGAGATGCAGTGTCGTGACGCGGTGGCTGCTGCCGGGGCTCAATGGATGCACGAGGTCACGCCGGGCAACGGCTGACGGACCAGCCCCCGCTCCCCCGCTCCCGCCACTCCTGCGCTCCCCCCGCTCCCACCCCGCTCCCCCGTCGTGAAGGAGAACGCCATGACCAGCCTCCACCGCCTCGCCCTCCTCAAGGCCGCCATCGCCGTGGGCGCCATCCGCGTGGCCCCCAGCGCGCTCGGCACCTCCCCGACGCACGGCTCCCCGACGCACGGCTCCACGATGTACGGCTCCACGATGTACGGCTCCACCGGCACGATCATCCCCATGCGGCCCGCCTCCCCGAGCGGCCGGGGCGGCTTCGCCTGATGCGGCACGGGGGAAGGGGAAGGCCGGGGCCGCCCCGGGAGCACCGACGTCGGTGCTCCCGGGGCGGCCCCGGCC
>NZ_JBSGZI010000179.1:0-7003 GCF_053610945.1 Streptomyces sp. NPDC054849 | reverse complement strand
GTCCGGCCCCTCCCGGGGGCCGGACCTTTCGCGTTCGGGCCCCACAGCCGCCCCCAGGGGCCTTCCCGGCCGGGAGGACCGGAGCCACCGGATCCGTCTCCTCAGCGCAGCTCGGCCGGCAGCGTGCGCTTTGCGTCCACCTTCTCCGTACGGACCAGCTCGCCCCACACGATGTACCGGTACTTCGAGGTGTAGACCGGCGTGCAGGTGGTGAGCGTGATGTAGCGGCCCGGAGCGGTCCTGCCCGACTCCCTGGGGACCGGGTTGATCACGTCGGTGTTGTACTTCGAGGTCTGGCGCAGCTCCGCGAAGACCTTGTAGACGTACCAGGTGTCCCGGGTCTCGAAGACGATCGCGTCGCCGTTCTTCACCTTGTCGATGTTGTGGAACTTCGCCCCGTGCCCGTCCCGGTGCGCGGCGAGCGAGAAGTTCCCCTTCTCGTCCCACGGCAGCGCCGACTTCACCGGCTCCGTGTAGTACCCGGCCACGCCGTCGTCGAGGATCTCCGGCGCCGTCCCCTGCTTGACGAGCACCTCGCCGTTCTTCATCGCCGGGACGTGCAGGAAGCCGACGCCGTCCCGGGTGTCCAGCGCCCCCGGCTGCGCGGGCGCCGGCGGGTCCGGTGTCTGCCACTGCCGGCGGATCTGATCGCCCCGCGCCGACGCGTGCCGGTCCGCGAGCACGTTCGTCCACCACAGCGAGTAGGCCACGAACAGGCCCAGCACCAGGCCGACCGTGATCAGGACCTCGCCCAGCAGGCTCAGGAACCCGGCGAGCACACTGCGGCTGCCGGCGGGCGGGGCCGCGGCGCGGCGGCGGGCACGAGACACTGCTGATTCGTCCTTAACTGGTCAGCGCGGGCGGCGGGCCCTGGCTGCGGGGGCGTTCCTCGGTCATCCTGCCCCATACGATCATCCGGTAGGTGCTCGTGAACTCCGGGGTGCAGGTGGTCAGCGTGATGTACCGGCCCGCGGTGGTGAACCCCGAGCCCTCGGGCACGGGCTTGATCACCGCCACGTTCGTCGGCGGGGTCTGCGCCAGCGACGAGGTCATCTCGTACGTGTAGTAGGCGTCCCGGGTCTCGACGACGACGGGATCCCCGGGCACCAGCCGGTTGATGTAGCGGAAGGGCTCACCGTGCGTGTTGCGGTGTCCGGCCAACGCGAAGTTGCCCTGCTCGTCCGCCGGCATCGCCGACTTCAGCGCGCCCTCGCCGTAGTGCCCGACCATGCCGCGGTCCAGCACCTTCGGCTTGCTGATGCCCTCGGCGACCGGAACCTTCACGTCCAGTTTCGGGATGTGGAGGATCGCGAAGCCCTGGCCCGGCTCGAAGGCCGTCACGGGAGGTGCGGCGGCACCTACTTCACCCGAGTCGCCCTCCCCGGTCTGGCGCTCCCACGTCTGCCGCAGGGAGCCCGCCGCTCCGTTCGCCACCCGCTCCGCCACGAGGTTCGTGTACCAGAGCTGGTAGGCGACGAAGAGCAGCATCACCAGACCCAGGGTGATGAACAGCTCTCCGCCCAGCCGGCTCGCGATGACCACCGGACCGCCCGACGCCGGCCGCCTGCGCCGCCGCCCGCCGCCCCGCCTCCGGGTGCGTCTGGCGGCCTGCTTCGCGGCCTCCTGAGCTGCCCTGCGTCGCGCGGCCCGGCCCTCCGTGGGCGCGGACGGCGCGACCGCGGTCACGCGAGGGCCTTGCCCACCACCGGGGCCAGCCCCACCGAGCGCTCCACGGCACCCGCGTCACCGCACCGGACCAGCCAGTTCGCGAGCATCCGGTGGCCCCACTCGGTCAGCACCGACTCGGGGTGGAACTGCACGCCCTCGACGTCGTGCTCCCGGTGGCGCAGGCCCATGATGATCCCGTCCTCGGTCCGCGCCGTGACCTCCAGCGTGCCGGGCAGGGTTTGGGGCTCGGCGGCGAGGGAGTGGTACCGGGTGGCGGTGAACGGCGACGGCAGTCCCTCGAACACGCCCCGGCCCTCGTGCACCACGGGCGAGGTCTTGCCGTGCAACAGCTCCGGTGCCCGGCCCACGACCCCTCCGTAGGCGACGGCCATCGACTGCATGCCGAGGCAGACGCCGAAGACGGGAACGCCGGTCTGCGCGCAGTGGCGGACCATGTCGACGCAGACGCCCGCCTCCTCCGGCGTGCCCGGCCCCGGGGACAGCAGCACCCCGTCGAAGCCGTCCTGCGCGTGCGAGAGCTCGACCTCGTCGTTGCGCAGGACCTCACATTCGGCGCCGAGCTGGTAGAGGTACTGGACCAGGTTGAAGACAAAGCTGTCGTAGTTGTCGACAACCAGAATGCGCGCGCTCACGGAGTGGCTCCCGATCCCTCGTCCACCGTCACATCGTTGAACGGCAGGAGCGGCTCGGCCCAGGGGAAGACGTACTGAAACAGCACGAAGACCACCGCGAGGACCAGTACCGAGGAGATCAGCGCGCGTACCCACGCGTTGCCCGGCAGGTGCCGCCAGATCCAGCCGTACATGCCGCCTGATTCCTTTTCGTCCACGTTCGTTCAACGCACCGCGGGGGCGGTACGCGAACAGACTAAAGGCAGCGGCCCGAAAGGGTGGGTCACCCGGACAAACCCTCCGGCCCGCCCTGCTCGGCCGTGCGCGTGCCGGTCAGCTCCGCCCAGACGACCAGGCGGTGGCTGTGGCCCCACTCCGGGTCGCAGGTGGTGAGCGTCAGATACCGGCCAGCCATCCGGAACGGCGATTTCTCCGGGACCGGGTCGACCACCCCGGTCTCGGTCGGCAGCGTGCGCAGGGGCCCGCCCCGCACGGTGTACGTGTACCAGGTGCGCGCGTCCTTGAGGATCACCGCGTCCCCCGGGCGCAGCCGCGGGAAGTCCTTGAAGGGGTCGCCGTACGTGCGCCGGTGGCCGGCCACCGAGAAGTTCCCGACGGCGCCGAGGCGGGCGGTGCCGGCGTAGTGACCCAGGCCCTTCTTCAGCAGCTCGGTGTCCGTGCCCTCCAGGACGGGCTTGACCCAGTCCGGGCCGAAGCGGGGCACGTACATCTCGGCGAAGGCCTTGCCGGCGGGGTAGCGCTCGGGCTCCACAGCGGCCGTCGGGGCCGGCGACGGCGACGGCTGCGCCGGTCGGGCCGGCTGCGGCGCGGCCGCCGGGGCCGCCGCCCAGTCGTCGCGCAGGCGGGCCCTCTCGCCGTCCATGGCCCGGTCGGCCTTGACCCCGGTCCACAGCAGGACGTATGCGACGAACAGCACGATCAGCGTGCCCGCCGTCAGGCACACCTCGCTGAACGTCCGTACCACCAGGCGCAGTACGACGTCAGGACGGACCCGATCACGGGGTGGGCGCCACCGGCTTCGCATAGTGGAGGTCCACTGTGCCGGAGTAGGCGGGAAGTGTCAGCGCCTTGTGCTCGTCCACTTTCCAGCCGAGCCCGTAGGCGTTCACGTACAGCTGGTAGTTCTGCAGGGCGGGGGAGGCGGCCAGGGCCTTCTTCAGCGCGTTCGGGTCGCCGACCGCGGAGATCTTGTACGGCGGGGAGTAGACCCGGCCCTGGAGGATCAGGGTGTTGCCCACGCAGCGCACCGCGCTGGTGGAGATGAGCCGCTGGTCCATGACCTGAATCCCCTCGGCGCCGCCCTGCCAGAGGGCGTTCACCACGGCCTGCAGGTCCTGCTGGTGGATCACCAGGTCGTTGGGCTGCGGCTCGGGCACGTTGGGGATGCGGGCGGTGGCGTTCGGCGGGGCGTCGTTGAGGGTGACCGTCAGGCCCTTGCCGGACAGCTCCTCGGTGCCCGAGGCGGCGCGCAGGGCGGCCAGCTTCGCGTCCTCGGCCTTGGTGCTGCCGTCGTCGCGCTCGGCGAGGGCGTCCACCCGGCTGCGTACCGCCGCGGTGCTCTGTTCCAGCTCCGCGTTGTCCTGGCTGCGTTCCTTGATCAGGTCCGACAGCTTCAGGAGTGAGGCGTCCGTCCGGATGTTCGTACCCTTGGAGGTGTTGAAACTGGTGACGAAGAGCAGCCCGGCCAGGGCGAAGACGGCGGCCGTCAGCAGCCGGACCGGTCTGGCCCGGCGACGGGGACCCGCGGAGGAGTCGTCGGAATTGCTCAACGTACCCTTCTCCTTCAACGCCACAGGTCCACTACGCTAACGGACGCCCGGGGCAGGCAAGGTCCCCAGCGCATCGACAGGAGAGCCCCTCGTGCCGAAGTCACGTATCCGCAAGAAGGACGACTACACGCCGCCGCCGACGCGGACGCCGCAGAGCATCCGGCTGACGAACCGCAGCTGGGTCGCCCCGGTCATGCTCACGTTCTTCCTGATCGGACTCGCGTGGATCGTCGTCTTCTACGTGACCGAGACCCAGCTGCCGATCCAGGCGCTGGGCAATTGGAACATCGTGGTCGGTTTCGGATTCATCGCCGCGGGATTCGGCGTATCCACGCAGTGGAAGTAGCACGCAGCAGTCCCTGATGGAAGCTCTCCCCATGAGTTATCCACAGCGTCATCCACACCTGAGGAAAAGACAGAAGATCTGTGGATAACTCTGTGGAGAGTTGACGCCGATGTGATCAGGTGAGTTCCGCCGTGCGGAGCACGATCACCGCCGTGGCCAGCAGGAACGCCACCACACAGGTACCCCACTGGACGAGTGTGCGGGTCTTGCCGGCGGCGGGCGTGAGCATGCCCAGACCGACCAGTGCCCCCGTCACCAGGCCGCCCACGTGGGCCTGCCAGGAGACGTTGAGACCGCCGCCGAGCGGGACGAAGGTCAGCACCAGCATCAGCACGACCATGACGATCACCGGCCGCATCTCGTACCGCAGCCGGCGCACCAGTACGACGGTGGCGCCCAGCAGGCCGAACACGGCGCCGGACGCACCGAGCGTCGCGGCGTTCGGCGCGCTGAGCAGATAGACGAAGGCGCTGGCGCCCAGGCCCGAGAGCAGGTAGACCGCGAGGTAGCGGGCCCGGCCCAGTGCCGCTTCCAACGGACCGCCGATGACCCACAGGCCGATCATGTTGCCGACGATGTGCCACCACTCGACGTGCAGGAACACCGAGGTCATCAGCCGGTGGTACTCGCCGGTGGACACTCCCTCGACGGGTCCGGCGAGGAACGGGAATTCCCGGTACCGGCCGATCAGCTCCAGCTGGACCACCAGCGAGGGGACGGACAGGGCCACGAGGAACACCACGACGTTGATCCCGATCAGGATCTTGGTGATCAGGTGGGGGTCGGCGGCGACCACCCCGCCCGCGAGGGTGCGCGGTGCGTTCGCGGCCGGTCGGTGCCCCGTGCCGGAGCCCTCGCGGACGCATTCGGGGCACTGGAAGCCGACCGAGGCGCTGATCATGCACTCGGGGCAGATGGGACGCTCGCAGCGGGTGCAGCTGATCCCCGTGTCGCGGTCCGGGTGGCGGTAGCAGCCCGGCAGACGGTCGGTGTCCATCGGTCCCCTCGATCGGCGGCGAGGCGGAAGGCCCGCCCCGCCGTTTCCGTATGTATCCAGGACGGACGGGCGGGGCGGAAAGGTTCCCGGTGCGCCCGGGGAGCCCCGGACGGGTCCCGGTCCGTCAGCGCTTCTCGACGACGACGGACTGGATGATCACGTCGTCCAGCGGACGCTCGGTACGCGGGTTGGTGGCGCTGCCGGCGATGGCGTCCACGACCTTCTGACTGGCCGGGTCGGTGATCTCGCCGAAGATGGTGTGCTTGCGGGTCAGCCAGGCGGTCGGCGCGACGGTGATGAAGAACTGCGAGCCGTTCGTGCCCGGGCCCGCGTTGGCCATGGCGAGCAGGTAGGGCTTGGTGAAGGCCAGGTCGGGGTGGAACTCGTCCGCGAACTGGTAGCCGGGGCCGCCGGTGCCGTTGCCGAGCGGGTCGCCGCCCTGGATCATGAAGCCGCTGATGACGCGGTGGAAGACGGTGCCGTCGTAGAGCGGGTCCGTGGTCTTCTGGCCGTCGGTGGGGCGGGTCCATTCGCGGGCGCCCGTGGCGAGCTCGACGAAGTTCCGGACGGTCTTCGGAGCGAAGTTCTGCAGCAGCTCGATCTCGATGTCGCCGTGAGTGGTCTTCAGGGTGGCGTAGAGCTTCTCGGCCACGGATCTGCCTTCCATAGTCATCACTGTCGGTCCAGATGGTCGCACGGAGCGCTCCTCGGCACTGAAATCCTCCACCCGTATGCCCTGTCACGCATGCCTGTCCGCGATATGGCAGGCATGATCCGACAAAGGGTGGAAAGGTGAACTGTGTCCGCCACCGAGGAGGAGGATCCCGTGACCGGCAAGGACAGCGTGCGCCTGGCAGCCGAGAGCGCCAAGGAGACCGTGCGGCACGCGACGGAAGCAGTTGCGCCGTATGCGGAATCTGCAAAGGACGCCGCGGTGCACTATGCACACGAGGCGAACGAGCGGCTGGCACCCATGGTGTCGCATGCGGCGAACGGCGCGGCGCGGCAGTGCCGTACGACGTACGACAGCCATTTGCATCCCCGCCTGAAGGCGGCACGGGCGCACGTGCCGCCGCCCGTGGACCGGGCGGCGACGAGGGCGGTGGAGCAGACGCGCCTGGCGGCACGACACGCGGCCGAGTACACGCAGCCACGGTTCGAGAGCGCGCTCGCGGCCGCCACGCCGGTGGCCGAGGAGGCGGCGTCACGGTCGACGGCGGCGCTGTTGGCGCTGCGCGGCCAGGTGACGGCCAAGGAGGTGCACAAGCTGATGCGGCGCCACGAGCGGCGGGCCCAATACGGCCGGCTGTTCAAGGGTGTCGCGGTGGCCGGCCTGCTGGCCGCCGGCGCCTACCTGGCGTGGCGGTGGTGGGACCAGCAGTCGAATCCGGACTGGCTCGTCGAGCCGCCGGCGGCGACGGAGCTGTCCGCGCAGGACGCCGCTCCGGCGAGCTTCGACGACGAGCTGGCGGAGAAGGAGCGCGAGGCGGGGTCGGCGGGTTCGGGCTTGGAGGACGACAAGCCCTGAGCACGTCCCGCGAGCAACGCGGAAGGGGCCCGGATCCAGTCG
>NZ_JBSGZI010000178.1:0-7156 GCF_053610945.1 Streptomyces sp. NPDC054849 | reverse complement strand
ACCAGCCCTTGGCCGCGGCGGCCCGGTCGGGTGTACCCGCCGTCCACGGCGCCCCGCCCGGGGCGTAACCCCGGGCCGCCGGCGCCCACGGGGGCGGTGTATGCCCGCCCGGGGCCCGCCGCGTACGGCGGGCCGCGCGCCGTCTACGTCAGGTCGAACTCCCCGCCCCGCGCGTTCAGCACGAACTTGTGCCACTCGTCGGGAGAGAAGATCAGTGAAGGACTTTCGGGGCGCTCGCTGTTGCGCATGGCGATGAAGCCCTCGACGAACGCGATCTGGACGTCACCCGCTCCCCTGCTGCTCGACTGCCAGTCCGCCTCGGTGAGATCGAGGTCCGGCTTCCCCCAGCCAGCGAGGGGCTGTGAAGTCATGCTCTCGGCCACGTGCGTGCTCCTCCCGGTACGTCGTCCGGGGGCAAGGTTAACCACCGCAGCGAGTGCCGCACAGGCCACGGGGAGTCACCCGTGGCCGGTCCGGCACCTGTCCGGCTCCGCCGCCGCCGGCGGAGCCCGCGTTCAGGAGGCGGGCTCCTCGGCCCCCACCAGCCACATCGCGAAGAACTGTGCGCCGCCGCCGTACGCGTGCCCCAGCGCCCGGCGGGCTCCCGGAACCTGGTGCTCACCGGCCTGACCGCGCACCTGCAGGGCCGCCTCCGCGAAGCGGATCATGCCGGAGGCGCCGATCGGGTTGGTGGACAGCACCCCGCCGGACGGGTTGACCGGAAGGTCCCCGTCGAGTTCGGTCACCCCGGCCTCGGTGAGCTTCCAGCCCTCGCCCTCCGCGGCGAAGCCGAGGTTCTCCAGCCACATCGGCTCGTACCAGGAGAAGGGCACGTACATCTCCACCGCGTCGATCTCCCGGCGGGGATCGGTGATCCCCGCCTGCCGGTAGACGTCGGCCGCGCAGTCCTTGCCGGCCTGCGGCGAGACGAAGTCCTTGCCCGCGAAGAGGGTGGGTTCGCTGCGCATCGCCCCGCCGTGCACCCAGGCAGGTGGTTTCGGTGAACGGGCCGCGCCCGCCCGGTCGGTGAGGATCATCGCGCACGCGCCGTCCGAGGAGGGGCAGGTCTCGGAGTAGCGGATCGGGTCCCACAGCATCGGCGAAGCCTGGACCTTCTCCAGGGTGATGTCGTGCTCGTGCAGGTGCGCGTACGGATTCTTCAGCGCGTTGCGCCGGTCCTTGTACGCGACCAGCGAGCCCACCGTGTCCGGCGCGCCCGTGCGCCGCATGTACGCGCGGACGTGCGGGGCGAAGAATCCGCCCGCGCCGGCGAGCAGCGGCTGCTGGAACGGGACGGGCAGCGACAGGCCCCACATGGCGTTGGATTCGGACTGCTTCTCGAAGGCGAGGGTGAGGACCGTGCGGTGGACGCGCGCCGCGACCAGGTTCGAGGCGATCAGGGCGGTGGACCCGCCCACCGAGCCCGCCGTGTGCACGCGCAGCATCGGCTTGCCGACGGCGCCGAGCGCGTCCGCCAGGTAAAGCTCCGGCATCATCACGCCCTCGAAGAAGTCGGGGGCCTTGCCGATGACGACCGCGTCGATGTCCGCCCAGGTCAGTTCGGCGTCCGCGAGGGCGCGGGCCGCCGCCTCTCGGACCAGTCCGGCGATGGACACGTCGTGGCGGGCGGCCACGTGCTTGGTCTGGCCGATGCCGACGACGGCAACTGGCTCCTTGCTCATGCTCGGTCCCCTTCCAGGACGGCGACCAGGTTCTGCTGGAGGCAGGGGCCGGAGGTGGCGTGGGCGACGGCCCGGTCGGACTCGCCGCGGCGGATCCGGGCGGCCGCCTCGCCGATGCGGATGAGGCCGGCGGCCATGACCGGGTTCGCGGCGAGTGCACCCCCGGACGGGTTGACGCTCACGCCGTCGCCGAGCCCGAGCGCCTTGCGCAGCACGACCTCCTGGGAGGAGAACGGCGCGTGCAGTTCCGCCGTGTCCACGGGGGCGTCGAAGACGCCCGCGTGCTCGGCGGCGATCCGGGTGGACGGGGAATCGGTGAGGTCGCGCAGGCCCAGGCCGTGGGCCTCGATGCGGTGGTCGATGCCGGTGATCCAGGCGGGGCGTTCGCACAGCTGCTGCGCGAGGTCGCCGGCGGCCAGGATCACCGCGGCCACGCCGTCGCCGACGGGTGGGCAGTCTCCGGTCCGCAGCGGCCGTACCTGGTAGTCGCCCTGCGGGACGGCGCCGCGGAGCTGGGCGTGCGGGTTGGTCCCGGCGGCGGCCCGGCTGCGCGCCGCGATGGCGGCCAGGGCGGGCTCGTCGGTCTCGCCCGCGTCGATCAGGGCCTGGGCCTGGAGGGCGGCCAGGGCCACCGAGTCGGGCCAGAGCGGAGCGAGGTAGTACGGGTCGAGCTGGCGCGTCAGTACGTCGCGTACCGAACCGGGCGAGGACTTCCCGTAGGCGTAGACGAGCGCGGTGTCGGCCTCGCCGGTCTGGATCTTGACCCAGGCCTCGTAGAGCGCCCAGGCACCGTCCATCTCGACGTGCGACTCGGAGATCGGCGGCCAGGCGCCGACCCCGTCGAGGGTCATGGTGAAGGAGAAGGCCCGGCCGGCCAGGTAGTCGCTGGAACCGGAGCAGGTGAAGCCGATCTCGCCGGCCTTCAGCCCGGTCGCGGCGAGCACCTGGTGCAGCACCGGCATGACCATCTCGACTTCGCTGAGCTCGTCGGTGCGGCGCAGGTGGTCGCTCTGCGCGAAGGCGACCACCGCGACCTCACGGGCGTATCGGGTCATCAGATGAGCTCCTTGTACGCGTCGTAGTCCGCGTCCGGCTCGCCGGTGGGGCGGTAGTGGTCGGGGTGGCGGCCGCCCTCGGTCCATACGGGCTCGACGCGCAGGCCCATGCGGACCTGGTCGTACGGGATGCCGCCGATCCGCCCGTGGAGGGCGAGGCCGGCGCCGTCGAGGGCGATGTGGGCGTAGACGTACGGGACTTCGATGTCGAGGTTCCTGGCCTTGATGTTGACGATGCAGTACGTGGTGACCGTGCCGGCCGGGCCGACCTCGACCTGGTCGGTGGTGGCCACCCCGCAGGTGGGGCAGGCGCCGCGCGGGGGCACGTACACCTTGTGGCAGGAGGGGCAGCGCTCGCCGACGGTCCGCTGCTCGGAGAGGGCGTTGATGTACGCGGTCTGGGCGCGGCCCGGGCTGTAGACGTAGTCGAGGCGGGCCTCGGCGACGATGCCGGTGACGGCGTCGGCGAAGCCCCCGTCGTGCGGGACGGCCTCGCCGCCCGCGGGCCCCTCGTACGGTTCGAAGCAGGCGATGTCGGTGATGGCGCCGGCACGGTCGGTGGCCCATCGCACGCGTACGCGCATGCCGGTGCGGACGGATTCCGGCCCGGGGACGTCGAGGGCGTGCAGGAGCGCGGTGTCCGCGCCGTCGAGCTTGACCAGGACCCAGGCGAAGGGGGTGTCCAGGGGCTGGTGGGGGCGGGGCCGGCCGTTCCACGCCCAGGTGGTGACGGTGCCGGTGGCGGCGACCTCGACGAGCTCGCGGATCTCCTCGGCGGTGACCGGGTCGTATTCGACGGGCGGGACCATCACCCTGCCGCCGGAGGTCTTCACGCCGAGGACGACGCCTTCGCGCAGGCCGGTGAGGAAGGCGCTCTGGACGGGCCCGAGGGACCGGGTGAAGGGGAACTCGACGATGAGGGGCGCGCGGAGCAGTTCCGGGGGGGACGCGGCTGTCATGGGCGGCTCTCCATTGCGGTTGATTCCGGTACGAGCGATGGGTACGGGCCTTGCCGGCCCGCCGGCGGGGCCGGCGCTTGGGCGGGGCTTGGGGCGCGGGCGCGGGGCTTGGGTTCCGCGGCCTGGAGTCCAGGGCCTGGAGTCCGGGGCCTGGAGTCCGGGGCCTGGAGTCCGGGGCCCTGGGGTCCTGGCCCTGGGGCCCGACGTCAGGCGTCAGGCGTCCGGCGTCCGGCGTCCGGCGTCCGGCGTCCGGCGTCCGGCGTCCGGCGTCCGGGGCGGATCCCCGGATTTCCGAGCCCCGCCGACGCGATCCAGCCCCGTCGACGTGCGAGACGTCGGGGTGGGGCTCGACAACGGCGGGGGCTATTCCCGGCGGTACACCGCGGGCCGCTTCTCCGCGAAGGCCCGCGCCCCTTCCTTCGCATCCGCCGTGTCGAAGATCGGCCACCCCCGCAGCAGTTCCGCCGCCAGCCCCTCCCGCTCGGTCAGCTCCGCGGTCTCGTAGACCGACGCCTTCACCGCTTCCACCGCCAGCGGCCCGCACGCGTTGATCCGCTCCGCGATCTCCAGCGCCGCCTCCAGCGCCGTGCCGTCCGGCACCACCCGCCCGACCAGCCCGATCCGCGCCGCCTCCTCAGCCGAGTACGGGCGCCCGGTCAGCAGCATCTCCAGAGCGTGCGTGCGCGGGATCTGCCGCGGCAGCCGCACCGTGGAGCCGCCGATCGGGAACAGCCCCCGTTTGACCTCGAAGAGGCCGAAGGTGGCGCCCGCGCCGGCCACCCGGATGTCCGTGCCCTGCAGGATCTCGGTCCCGCCGGCCACGCAGTGGCCCTCCACGGCCGCGATCACCGGCTTGCGCGGCCGGTGGTGGCGGAGCATCGCCTTCCAGTGCAGGTCGGGGTCGCCCTTGAGGCGGTCCCGGTACTGGTCGCCCCCCATCCCCTTGCCGGCCAGCGCCTTGAGGTCCATGCCGGCGCAGAAGTCCCCGCCCGCGCCGGTCAGGACCACCGAGCGGATCTCGTCGTCGGCGTCCGCCTCCAGCCAGCCGTCGTACAGCCCCACCAGCAGCGGCAGCGAGAGCGCGTTCTTCGCCTCGGGCCTGTTCATGGTGAGCACCAGCGTGGCGCCGTGCCGATCGACGATCAGGTGTTCTGTCCCACCCATTGCCGTCCTCCCGTCTCAAGACCTAGAACAGGTTGCAGTAGGGCAGGGTGCAGTTCAATAGTTTTCTGACACTCAGTCAGATTTCTTGGGCGGTGCCCTTCCCAGTTACCGGCTCCGGCGCTCTAATGACCGCCGGAGCAGCCCGGCCGCGGGGCCGGTCGTCGGGGACGTCGAGAACAGCGGGAACATCCGGAACAGCGGGACATCGGGAACATCCGGGGTCAGGAGGAACGGTGGAGTACAACCTTGCCGACCTGTTCGAGTCGGTCGTGGACGTCGTCCCGGACCGCGAGGCCCTCGTCTACGTGGACCACCCCGGGTCCGGCGCCGAGCGCCGCCTCACGTACGCGGAACTGGACGCGGCGGCGAACCGGATCGCGCACCACCTGCTGGACAACGGCCTGGCGGCCGGCGAGCACGTGGGCCTGCACCTCTACAACGGCATCGAGTACCTCCAGACCGTCCTGGCCTGCCTGAAGGCCCGGCTGGTCCCGGTGAACGTCAACTACCGGTACGTGGAGGAGGAACTGGTCTACCTCTACAACGACGCCGATCTCGCCGCGCTCGTCTTCGAGGGCGAGTTCACTGAGCGGGTCGCGGCCGCGCTGCCGCAGACGACGAGGCTCCGGCACCTGATCCGGGTCGGGGAGGCCCCCGAGGGGGCTCCGGAGCCCTCGATCGCGCCGGTCGCGTACCCGGAGGCCGAGGCCGCCGGATCCCCCGGGCGCGGCTTCGCGCCGCGGAGCGCCGACGACCTGTTCATCATCTACACGGGCGGCACGACCGGCATGCCCAAGGGCGTCATGTGGCGGGCGGAGGACCTCTTCTTCGCCGGTCTCTTCGGCGGCGAGCCGTCGGGCGAGCCGGTGAAGCGGCCGGAGGAGCTGGCCGAACGGGTCCTGGCGCGCGGCGCCGGGCTCACCTTCTTCCCCGCTCCCCCGCTGATGCACGGCACGTCGACGCTGACCTCGTTCATCGCGTTCAACTACGGCCAGCGGGTGGTCATTCACCGCAAGTACGCGCCGGAGGAGGTGCTCCGCACGATCGAGAAGGAGAAGGTGTCGAGCGTGTCGCTGGTCGGCGACGCGATGCTCAGGCCGCTCATCGACGCCCTGAACGGCCCGCTGAAGGGCACGGACCTGTCCTCGCTGTTCAGCGTCTCCTCGTCCGGGGCGATCATGTCGGACACGGTGCGCGCGGAGTTCCAGCGGCTCGTGCCGAACGTGCTGCTCCTGAACAACTTCGGGTCGTCCGAGTCCGGGTCCAACGGCCGGGCGACGGACGACTCCAGCCCTGAGAAGGGCTTCCGCCTCGAGGTCAACGACCGTACGCAGGTGGTGGACCCGGTGACGCACGAACCGGTGGCGGTGGGTGAACCGGGGCGCCTCGCGCAGCGCGGCCACGTACCGCTCGGCTACTACAACGACCCGGCCAAGACCGCCGAGACCTTCTTCCAGAAGGGTGCGGAGCGCTGGGTGCTGCTCGGCGACATGGCGACCGTCGACGAACAGGGCATCGTCACGGTGCTCGGCCGCGGCTCGCAGTGCATCAACACGGGCGGCGAGAAGGTCTATCCGGAAGAGGTCGAGCAGGCGCTGAAGTCCCACCCCGACGTCTACGACGCCCTGGTCGCCGGAGTGCCGGACCCGACCTGGGGCAGCCACGTGGCGGCGGTGGTCCAGGTCCGGCCGGGCGCCCCGGCACCGACCCTGGACGAGATCCAGAGCCACTGCCGCACCAGACTGGCGGGCTACAAGGTCCCGCGCCAACTCGTCATCGCACCCGCCATCCAACGCTCCCCGAGCGGCAAGGCGGACTACCGCTGGGCCAAGACGGTGGCGACACAAGCGGACACAGCCGGCTAGGCCGTCTCATCCGGACGTTGCCGGTCAAGCCCGCAGCGTCTGGTGCGGTGCATCGCAAGGCGGAGCGTCGCAGCGGCCCGGGGGCTGAGCCCCGCTCTCCCCGCCCCACGGCCCTTCGAGGCACGCGGCCCGGACGGAGCCCCGCTCCTTCAGCCCCGCCGGCGTTTGAGGCGCGGGGTCGGGGGCGGAGCCCCGATCTGTGAGGTGCGCCCGCCCGCGCCCCGCGGGGCGACGGCGCCGGGCCCGCGTCGGCGTCGGCGACGGCCACGGCCACGGCCACGGCCACGGCCACGGCCACGGCCACGGCCACGGCCACGGCCACGGCCACGGCCACGGCCACGGCCACGGCCACGGCCACGGCCACGGCCACGGCCACGGCCGCGGGATCTGCCTGGGCCTGCGCCCCGGGGACGGCTCCGGGACGCCGCGGC
>NZ_JBSGZI010000177.1:0-7315 GCF_053610945.1 Streptomyces sp. NPDC054849 | reverse complement strand
CTGCCGGCCCGTTCCGCACGCCCATCCCGACATCGACGGCCCCGCCAAGGGACTCACTGGGCTCCGGGACGCACCAGACCGCTCTCGTAGGCGTACACCGCCGCCTGAACCCGGTCACGCAGACCCAGCTTCGTCAGCACGTGCCCCACATGCGTCTTCACCGTCGTCTCGCTCACGAACAGATCCGCCGCGATCTCCGCATTCGACAGACCCCGGGCCACCAGCTTCAACACCTCGACCTCACGCTCGGTCAGCGTCCCCAGCGTGTCCGGGACGCTCTCCTCACCCGACGGCAGATGCCCCGCGTACTTGTCCAGCAGCCGCCGCGTGATGCTCGGCGCGAGCATCGCCTCGCCCGCCGCGACCACCCGGATCGCCTGCACCAGCTCATTGGCCGGCGCATCCTTCAGCAGGAACCCGCTCGCCCCCGCCCGCAACGCCTCCACCACGTACTCGTCCAGATCGAACGTGGTCAGCACCAGCACCTTCGCCGGCCCGTCCCGCCCCGGACCCGTGATCTGCCGGGTCGCCTCCACCCCGTCCATCCGCGGCATCCGGATGTCCATCAGCACCACGTCCGGCTGCAGCGCCCGCACCTGGTCCAGCGCCTGCAGACCGTCCCCGGCCTCACCCACCACCGCCAGATCCTCCTCGGCCTCCAGAATCATCCGGAAGCCGGTGCGCAGCAGGGGCTGGTCGTCGACCAGCAGGACGCGGATCGCCACGGGGTCCACCTCGTATTCGTCGGAAGGCTACGGCGGGCCCGCCCATTCTGCCCTGACCCGGTGATCACGACTCCGCCGGGAGCTCCGCCCCGGGCCGCGCCGGGGGCACCTCCCGGCGATAGCCGGGGGAGATCACCAGCGGATACGGCGGCGGAGTCCCCCCGAACTCCGGACACACCGCCCGATGATCACACCAGCCGCACAGCTTCGTCGGCCGCGGCCGCCACTCACCCGACTCCGTCGCATCCCGGATCGCCTCCCACAACGCGAGCAGCTTGCGCTCCACCCGCTCCAGATCCGCGACCACCGGGTCGTACGTCAACACGTCCCCACTGCCCAGATACACCAGCTGCAGCCGCCGCGGCACCACCTGCTTCAGCCGCCACACCACCAGCGCGTAGAACTTCATCTGAAACAGCGCACCCTCGGCATACTCCGGCCGCGGCGCCTTGCCCGTCTTGTAGTCGACGATCCGCACCTCACCCGTCGGCGCCACGTCCACCCGGTCGATGATCCCGCGCAAGCGCAGCCCCGACTCCAGCTCCGTCTCCACGAAGAACTCCCGCTCCACCGGCTCCAGCCGCGTCGGGTCCTCCAGCGTGAACCAGCGCTCCACCAGCGCCTCCGCCTCCGTCAGCCACCGCGCCAGCCCCGCCCCCTCATCCCCTGCCGGGAACAGCTCCGTCAGCTCCGGCTTCGCCTCCAGCAGCCGGTCCCACTGCCCCGGCACCAACGCCTTCGCCCGCGGCGCCGTCCGCTCCTGCGCCGGATGGTCGAAGAGCCGCTCCAGCACCGCGTGCACCAGCGTCCCCCGCGTCGCCGCCGCACTCGGCTTCTCCGGCAGCCTGTCGATCACCCGGAACCGGTACAGCAGCGGGCACTGCATGAAATCGCTCGCCCGCGAAGGGGAGAGCGAAGTGGGCGCCACAGCGCTCCGCGCATCGGCATCGGCTGCACCAGGCACAGCACCGGGACTCGTCGTCATGCACAAAACCCTACGACCCGCCACCGACAGCACACGCATACCATCGACGCCAAGCCCCCTCGCACTGCATGATCGGAGCATCACAACCCGCTACAGACACCACCCCTACGCGACCAGAACCACACTGGAACACACCGGCACCGAACGAAGGACAGACGTGGCAGACACCGACGAAACCGGCGAGCGCGCAGGCCGGCGCTCCGGACCGGGCGGCGGAATCCTCATGGGCCGCCCCTTCGGCGTACCCGTCTACGTCTCGCCCAGCTGGTTCCTCGTCGCCGCCCTCATCACCTGGGTCTTCGGCGACCAGCTCGACCGGGTCCTGCCCGACCTCGGACCCGTCCGCTACCTCGTCTCCCTCTTCTTCGCCGTCGCCTTCTACGCCTCCGTCCTCGTCCACGAACTCGCGCACACCGTCGCCGCCCTGCGCTTCAAACTCCCCGTGCGCCGTATCCAGCTCCAGTTCTTCGGCGGAGTCTCCGAGATCGAGAAGGAATCCGAGACCCCCGGCCGCGAATTCGTCCTCGCCTTCGTCGGCCCCCTGCTCTCCCTCCTCCTCGCCGGCGCCTTCTACCTCGGCATGCAAGCCGTCGACCCGGCCACCGTCCCCGGCGTCCTCCTCGCCGGCCTGATGATCTCCAACCTGCTCGTCGCCGCCTTCAACCTCCTCCCCGGCCTCCCCCTCGACGGCGGCCGCATGCTCCGCGCCCTCATCTGGGGCATCACCGGCAAACCCATGGCCGGCACCGTCGCCGCCGCCTGGGTCGGCCGCGGCCTCGCCGTCGCCGTCCTCCTCGGCCTGCCCCTGCTCACCCACACCGGAATCCTCGGCAACCGCACCGAGGAGATCGGCGGCATGGACACCGTCATGGACGCCCTCCTCGCCGCCATCCTCGCCGCCATCATCTGGACCGGCGCCGGCAACAGCCTGCGCATGGCCCGACTGCGCGAACACCTCCCCGAACTCCGCGCCCGCACCCTCACCCGGCGCGCCATCCCCGTCGAGAACACCACCCCCCTCTCCGAAGCCCTGCGCCGGGCCAACGAAGCCGGCGCCCGCGCCCTCGTCGTCGTCGACGGCCACGGCGACCCCACGGCCATCGTCCGCGAGAGCGCCATCGCCTCCGTCCCCGAACACCGCCGCCCCTGGGTCGCCGTCAGCACCCTCGCCCAAGACCTCAGCGACGGCATGAAGGTTTCCGCGGACCTCACCGGCGAACAACTCCTCGACCACCTCCGCGCCACCCCCGCCACCGAATACCTCGTACTCGAACCCGACGGCGCGATCTACGGCGTCCTGTCCACCCTCGACGTCGAGAAGGCCTTCGTGAAGGCCATGGCACGGCCCCAGTCCTGAAGCCAATACACTGGTCACATGTCCGAACCGACCGGTGCCGCCCGCCGACGCGGGCCCTTCAAGGTCGGGGACCAGGTTCAGCTCACCGACCCCAAGGGCCGCCACTACACGTTCACGCTCGAAGCCGGGAAGAATTTCCACACCCACAAGGGTTCCTTCCCCCACGACGAGCTGATCGGTGCTCCCGAAGGCAGTGTTGTCCGTACCACGGGGAACGTCGCGTACCTCGCGCTGCGCCCCCTGCTCCCCGACTACGTCCTGTCCATGCCCCGCGGCGCCGCCGTGGTCTACCCCAAGGACGCAGGCCAGATCCTGGCCTTCGCCGACATCTTCCCCGGCGCCCGCGTCGTCGAAGCGGGCGTAGGCTCCGGCTCCCTGAGCAGCTTCCTGCTGCGCGCCATCGGCGACCAGGGCATGCTCCACAGCTACGAGCGCCGCGCGGACTTCGCCGAAATCGCCACCGCCAACGTGGAACGCTACTTCGGCGGCCCCCACCCGGCCTGGCAGCTCACCGTGGGCGACCTCCAGGACAACCTGTCCGACACCGACGTCGACCGCGTCATCCTCGACATGCTCGCCCCCTGGGAGTGCCTGGAGGCCGTCTCCAAGTCACTCGTCCCCGGCGGCATCCTGTGCTGCTACGTGGCCACCACCACCCAGCTGTCCAAGACCGTCGAGTCCATCCGCGAGATCGGCTGCTTCGCCGAACCCCAGCCATGGGAGTCGATGATCCGCAACTGGCACGTCGAAGGCCTGGCCGTCCGCCCCGACCACCGGATGATCGGCCACACCGGCTTCCTCGTCACCGCCCGGCGCCTCGCCGACGGCGTCGAGCCCCCGATGCGCCGCCGCCGCCCCGCCAAGGGCGCCTACGGCGACGACTACGACGGCCCCGGCAGCGACCGCTCCGCGTAACCGCACCGCCGACTCAACACGACGGCGCTGTGGCGCAGTTCCCCGCACGACCCGGGAACTGCACCACAGCGCCTTTTCGTTGTCCCGGACGCCGCCACCCGCGGGCCCCGCCGCCACCCGCAAGCCCCGCCGGTCCGCCGGCTCCGGACCCAGCCGTTCCACCTTCCTGTGAGGTGTGGCACGATGCTGGCTCCCCGTCACCCTTCGCACAGGAGACACCCCGCGTGCTGCACAGCCCCGCCGAGCTCACGCCGACCCCGGACACCCTGGCCCACAGCCACGCCAGGCCCGTCCACTGGCTCGCCACGGCCACCGCCATGGCCGCCGTCATAGCCACCGCGGGACTCGTACAGCCGGCCACCGGCACGCCCGCCACCGGCACGCCCGCCACCACCACGGAACCCGCCGCGGGACCCCCGGCCGCCGCACCCGACGCCGCCGCAGTCACCTACCCCCTCGACTGCAAAGGCGCCCCGCAGACCGTCACCGAATCCGCCCACGGCGACCTCGACGGCGACGGCCGCCCCGAGACTGTGGCCGCCGTCCGCTGCGCAGCAGGCTCCGGCACCCCGCCCCACGCGATCTACGTCCTCACCCAGGACCGCACCGAAGGTGCCCGGCCCCGCGTCGTCGCCACCCTCCTCGACACCGCACAACGCCGGACCGCCACGGAACTCACCGTGCGCGACCGCACCGTCACCGCGAGCCTCCTCGGCTACTCCGCACCCGAGATCCCGCGCTGCTGCCCCGACGTGAAACAGCTCGCCAAGTGGCGCTGGACCGACGGAAAATTCCGCCAGGAGCTGACGGACTCGGCCGCCAGGAGTGTTTGAAACGTCACTCCGCGTCCGGACCGAAGACTTCCACCCTGTCCGAAACGCGCCTTACGTGAATACAGTCCCCGGGGCATTCCTTCGCCGAGTCGACCACGTCCTGGAGCAGCGGCAGCGGAACCGGAGCGCTAGCCCCCGCCTCCTGCAGCAGCTCGTCGTCCGCGCTCTTCACGTACGCCAGACCATCAATGTCCAGCTCGAACACCTCAGGCGCGTACTGCACGCAGATGCCGTCCCCGGTACAGAGGTCCTGATCGATCCAGACCTCGAGCGGCTCGCCGGCCCCGCCGACGTCGCCCGTCGGAGCGTCCTGCTGCACGGTCATATCTCCTGCCGTTCCCTGCGCTGAGTGATCCATCCCGGTCACCACTCGCAGCAAGTCGCGCGAGCCCTGACGGGTGTTGAACAGTTCGACCTTACAACCGGCCGCTTCCCGAGTTTGATGGGTGGGTATTTCCTTGGCGTGAGGGAGTACGCAAGGGTGAAGATCGGACACACCTCTACCGTCTTTGTGATCTAGGGGTTTCAATCACCACCAGCCCAGGTAGGGTCAGGAAGCGTCCAGCTCCCCTTGGAGGAGGTGAGGACCGTGGCAGCCCACGACGACGACATCAACCGCGGCATCCGGCCCGGGCGAGGGTCTGAGGACCCCGCCGGCCAGGTTGCCTTTCTCGAGCAGGAAATCGCCGTCCTGCGACGTAAGCTCGCCGACTCTCCGCGACACACGAGGATTCTCGAAGAGCGGATCATCGAGCTGCAGACAAATCTGGCCGGCGTATCCGCACAGAACGAACGACTCGCGAATACCCTCCGTGAGGCCCGCGACCAGATCGTGGCCCTCAAAGAGGAAGTCGACCGGCTCGCACAGCCGCCGGCCGGCTTCGGTGTCTTCCTTCAGGCGAACGAGGACGGCACCGTCGACATCTTCACCGGAGGCCGGAAGCTCCGCGTGAACGTCAGCCCCAGCGTCGACCCGGAAGACCTCCGGCGCGGCCAGGAGGTCATGCTCAACGAGGCCCTCAACGTGGTCGAGGCCATGGCATACGAGCGGGCCGGGGACATCGTCACCCTCAAGGAGATCCTCGAGGACGGCGAGCGCGCCCTGGTCGTCGGGCACACCGACGAGGAAAGGGTGGTGAGGCTCGCCGAGCCGCTCCTGGACATCACCATCCGCCCCGGCGACGCCCTGCTGCTCGAACCTCGCTCTGGCTACGTCTACGAGGTCGTCCCCAAGAGCGAGGTCGAGGACCTCGTCCTCGAAGAGGTCCCCGACATCGACTACGACAAGATCGGCGGCCTGGGCGACCAGATCGAGCTGATCCGCGACGCGGTCGAGCTCCCGTACCTCTACCCCGACCTGTTCAAGGAACACGAACTGCGGCCCCCGAAGGGCATCCTGCTCTACGGCCCGCCCGGCTGCGGCAAGACGCTCATCGCCAAGGCCGTCGCCAACTCCCTTGCCAAGAAGGTCGCCGAGGTGACCGGCCAGGCCCAGGGGAAGTCGTACTTCCTGAACATCAAGGGCCCCGAGCTCCTCAACAAGTACGTCGGCGAGACCGAGCGGCACATCCGCCTCGTCTTCCAGCGTGCCCGGGAGAAGGCGAGCGAGGGCACCCCCGTCATCGTCTTCTTCGACGAGATGGAATCCCTCTTCCGCACCCGCGGATCCGGTGTCAGCTCGGACGTGGAGAACACCATCGTCCCGCAGCTCCTCGCCGAGATCGACGGTGTCGAGGGCCTGGAGAACGTCATCGTCATCGGCGCCTCCAACCGCGAGGACATGATCGACCCGGCCATCCTGCGGCCCGGCCGCCTCGATGTGAAGATCAAGATCGAGCGTCCGGACGCCGAGGCCGCGAAGGACAT
The DNA here is from genome assembly GCF_053610945.1 of Streptomyces sp. NPDC054849. Classification (NCBI taxonomy): domain Bacteria; kingdom Bacillati; phylum Actinomycetota; class Actinomycetes; order Kitasatosporales; family Streptomycetaceae; genus Streptomyces; species Streptomyces sp. NPDC054849. The sequence goes on along the minus strand of NZ_JBSGZI010000177.1, from coordinate 634 downwards.
CTTCGCGAAGTACCTCAAGGCCTCCCTGCCCCTGCACACGGACGACCTGTCCGAACACCAGGACTCCAAGGACGGCACCGTCCACAGCATGATCCAGACCGTCGTCGAGCAGATGTACGCCGAAACCGAGGAGAACCGCTTCCTCGAGGTCACGTACGCCAACGGCGACAAGGAAGTCCTCTACTTCAAGGACTTCAACTCGGGCGCGATGATCCAGAACATCGTGGACCGTGCGAAGAAGATGGCGATCAAGGCCTTCCTCGAGCACAACCAGAAGGGCCTGCGGGTCTCCCACCTCCTCCAGGCCTGCGTGGACGAGTTCAAGGAGAACGAGGACCTGCCCAACACCACCAACCCGGACGACTGGGCCCGAATCTCCGGAAAGAAGGGCGAGCGGATCGTATTCATCCGCACCCTCGTCACCGGAAAGCAGGGCGCGGACACCGGACGCTCCATCGACACGGTGGCCAACACCGGTCAGTACCTCTGAGGCGGAGCGGCGGGGGGTTTGCCCCCCCCGCCCACCCCCACCCCCACAATTAACCAAAGCAAATTAACGCCCCGATTAAAACCGAGGCAAGGGGGATTAAAAAAGAGAAAAAAAAAAACACAAAAAGAAAAAAAATAAAAAAAA
>NZ_JBSGZI010000176.1:0-7337 GCF_053610945.1 Streptomyces sp. NPDC054849 | reverse complement strand
GGCCGGGGCCTTCGCCACGACAGGGACTATCTGTGCACGCGCAGCAGGCTGCGCATCGTCCGCATCGCCACCGACAGGTTCGCCAGGTCGAAGTCGTCCGATCCCCGGATCTCGTCCAGAGTCGTCCGCGCCCGCCCGATGATCGCCGCGTTCTTCTCCTCCCACGCCCTGAAGCGCTCCTCGGGAGTCGAGCTGCCGTTGCCCACCGACAGCACGTCGGCGGTCAGCGCCGCGTGCGCCGCGAACAGGTCCTCGCGGATGGAGGCGCGGGCCATGGACTGCCAGCGGTCGGCCCGCGGCAGCTCGATGATCCGGTCCATCAACTGGGTGATGTCCAGGCGGTCGGCGAGGTCGTAGTAGACCTCGGCGACGTCCAGCGGGTCGACCCCGGTGCGATCGGCGATCGCGACGATGTCGAGCGTCGGGAAGGCGGAGGAGAAGCCGGCCACCTTGGCGGCCAATTCCGCCGGCACGCCCTCGCCGGTCAGCTCATCCATGATCGACTGGTACCACTCCAGGTCGGCTCCGCGCACCAGCTTCGGCAGCTCGGCCCAGACCAGGCCCACGCGCTCCTCGAAGAAGGCGATGGTCTCGGTGATCTGGAGCGGCTGCGGCCGGTTGTTCAGCAGCCAGCGGGTGGCGCGCTCGACCAGGCGGCGCGAGTGCAGCCGCACCCGGGTCTGGACGTCCGCGGCGACCTTGTTGTCCAGCGCCTCCACCGCGTCCCAGACATCGGCCAGGCCGAAGATCTCGCGGGCCGCGAGCTGCGCCCGGACGATCTCCTCCGTGGAGGCTCCGCTCTCCTCGCGCAGACGGTGCAGGAAGGTCGAACCACCGGTGTTGACGGTGTCGTTGACCAGGACGGTGGTGATGATCTCGCGGCGCAGCGCGTGCGCGTCGATCTGCTCGGCGAACTTCTCGCCCAGGACGGCCGGGAAGTACGCGAAGAGCAGGCGGCGCAGGTACGGGTCGTCCGGCAGCCCGGTGGCGATGAGCTCGTCCGCCACCGTGATCTTGGTGTAGGCGAACAGCACGGCCAGCTCCGGCTGGGTCAGGCCCCTGCCGCTGCTCAGCAGCTCGCGGATCTGCCGGTCGGTGGGCAGGAACTCCAGCCCGCGGTCCAGCAGCCCGGCACTCTCCAGGCGGCGCATGTAGCGCTGCTGGGCGTGGAGCAGGCTGGGGGCCTGGGCCGCGCCGTTGGCGAGCGCCGTGTTCTGCGCGTAGTTGTTGCGCAGCACCAGATGGCCGACCTCGTCGGTCATCTGGGCGAGCAGCTTGTTGCGCTGCTTGACGGTCATGTCGCCGTCCGCGACGACCGCGTTGAGCAGGATCTTGATGTTCACCTCGTGGTCGGAGGTGTCCACGCCCGCGCTGTTGTCGATCGCGTCGGTGTTGACCTTGCCGCCGCTGCCGCCCGCGCCGCTGTGGGCGAACTCGATCCGGCCGAGCTGCGTCAGGCCCAGGTTGCCGCCCTCGCCGATGACCTTGGCCCGCACGTCGGAGCCGTTGACGCGGATGGCGTCGTTGGCCTTGTCGCCGACATCGGCGTGCGTCTCGGCCGTGGCCTTGACGTACGTACCGATGCCGCCGTTCCAGAGCAGGTCGACCGGGGACTGGAGGATCGCCTTCATCAGGTCGGCCGGGGTCATCTTGGTGACGCCCGCCTCGATGCCGAGGGCCTCGCGGACGTGCGCGTTGACCGGGATCGACTTCGCGGAACGCGGGTGGATGCCACCGCCGGTGGAGAGCAGCGAGGTGTCGTAGTCGGCCCAGGAGGAGCGCGGCAGCTCGAACAGGCGACGGCGCTCGGCGTACGAGGTGGCCGCGTCCGGGGTCGGGTCGATGAAGATGTGCCGGTGGTCGAAGGCGGCCACCAGGCGGATGTGCTCGGAGAGCAGCATGCCGTTGCCGAAGACGTCGCCGGACATGTCGCCGACGCCGACGACGGTGAAGTCCTGGGTCTGGGTGTCGTGGCCGAGCTCGCGGAAGTGCCGCTTCACGGACTCCCACGCGCCGCGGGCGGTGATGCCCATGCCCTTGTGGTCGTAGCCGGCCGAGCCGCCCGACGCGAAGGCGTCGCCGAGCCAGAAGCCGTAGGACTCCGCCACGCCGTTGGCGATGTCGGAGAAGGTCGCGGTGCCCTTGTCGGCGGCGACGACGAGGTAGGTGTCGTCCTCGTCGTGGCGGACCACGCCCTTCGGCGGCAGGACCTCACCGGCGACCATGTTGTCGGTGATGTCGAGCAGCGCCGAGATGAAGATCTTGTACGAGGCGATGCCCTCGGCGAGCCACGCGTCGCGGTCCACCGACGGGTCGGGCAGGTTCTTGGCGACGAAGCCGCCCTTGGCGCCGACCGGCACGATGACGGTGTTCTTGACCATCTGCGCCTTGACCAGGCCGAGGATCTCCGTACGGAAGTCCTCGCGGCGGTCGGACCAGCGCAGGCCGCCTCGGGCGACCTTGCCGAAGCGCAGGTGGACGCCCTCGACGCGCGGGGAGTACACCCAGATCTCGAAGGCCGGGCGCGGGGCCGGCAGGTCCGGGATGGCCTGCGGGTCGAACTTCATCGACACGTACGAGTGCTGCTCGCCCTTGTCGTTGAGCTGGAAGAAGTTCGTGCGCAGGGTGGCCTTGATGAGCGTGAGGAAGGCCCGCAGGATGCGGTCCTCGTCGAGCGAGGCGACCTGGTCCAGGGCCCCGTCCAGCTCCTCCATCATGGCGTCCACGAGCTCGCTGCCGGCCGTCTGGCGCACGGGCGCCATCCGGGCCTCGAAGAGCGAGACCAGCAGCCGGGTGGTGTGGACGTTGTTGCGGAGGGTGTCCTCCATGTAGTCCTGGCTGAAGGTGGAGCCGGCCTGGCGCAGGTACTTGGCGTACGCGCGCAGGACGACGGCCTGCCGCCAGGTCAGTCCGGCGCTCAGCACCAGGGCGTTGAAGTTGTCGTTCTCCGCGTCGCCCTGCCAGACCGCGGCGAAGGCGTCCTGGAAGCGCTCGCGGGCGTCGTCGCCGAGGTAGACGTCGCCGTTCCCCGAGGAGACGGGCAGCCGCAGGCCGAAGTCGTAGATCCACGCGCTGACCCGGTCGGAGCGGCGCAGCTCGTACGGACGCTCGTCGGTGACCTCGACGCCGAGGCGCTGCAGCACGGGCAGGACCGCGGAGAGCGAGACCTGCTCGCCCGCCCGGAAGATCTTGAACCGGCGCTCGCCGGGGCCTGCGCCCACGGGCTCGTACAGCGAGAGCGCGAACTCGCGGTCGCTGGCGGCGAGCCGCTCCAGGTGGAGCAGGTCGGCGACGGCGGCGCGCGGCGAGTGGTCGGCCTTGTAGCCCTCGGCGAAGGCGGTGCCGTAGCGGCGCAGCAGCTCGGCGGCGCGCTCCTCGCCGCACTCGGCGATCAGCGCCTCCTGGAAGCCGTCGGCCCAGGAGCGGGCGGCGTCGACGAGGCGGCCCTCGAGGCGCTCGATGTCGGAGTCGGTCAGGCCGGGCAGCTCGGTGCCCTGCGGGACGCGGATGACGAAGTGGATGCGGGAGAGGATCGACTCGGTGTTCCAGGCGGTGAAGTCGACGCTGATGCCGCCGAGCTCCTCCTTCAGGATGTCCATCAGGCGCAGCCGGACACCGGTGGTGAACCGGTCGCGCGGCAGGTAGACGAGCGCCGAGTAGTAGCGGCCGTACTCGTCCTGGCGCAGGTACAGCCGCAGCCGGCGGCGCTCCTGGAGGTACAGGACCGAGGTGACGATGGCCTGGAGCTGGTCGACCGGGGTCTGGAACAGCTCGTCGCGCGGGTAGGTCTCCAGGATCTGCGTCAGGTCGCGGCCGTCGTGGCTGGCCGGCGAGAAACCGGCGCGCTCCAGGACCTCGGCGACCTTGCGGCGGATCACCGGGACGCGGCGCACGGACTCGGTGTACGCGGCGGAGGAGAAGAGACCGAGGAAGCGGCGCTCACCGACGACGTTGCCGTCGGCGTCGAACTTCTTGACGCCCACGTAGTCGAGGTACGAGGGGCGGTGCACGGTGGAGCGGCTGTTGGCCTTGGTCAGCACCAGCAGGCGGTGCTCGCGGGCCTTGGCGCGGGCGTCGGCGGGCAGCCGGTTGAAGGACGGCGACACCGGGTGGCCGTCGTCCTTGCCGCTGTGGTGCGGGTCGGAGCGCAGGATGCCGAGGCCGGTGCCGGGAACGGCGGACAGGGAGTCGCCGTCGACGAGGTCGTACTCGCGGTAGCCGAGGAAGGTGAAGTGGTCGTCGGCGAGCCAGCGCAGCAGCTCCCGGGCCTCGTCGAGCTCGTACTCGCGCAGGTCGGGGGCGGTGGGCTCGTCGCTCAGGCCGTCGGCGATGCGCAGCGCGGCGTCGCGCATCTTCTCCCAGTCCTCGACGGACTCCCGGACGTCGGACAGGACGCGCTGCAGATCGACGGTGATCTGCTTGAGGTCGGCGCGGTCCGTCTCGCGGTCCATCTCGACGTGGATCCAGGACTCGACGAGGGCGTCGTGGGGGCGGTCGGTGCGGGGGCCGTGCGCGTCGCAGTCGGGGCCGAGGATCTCGATCAGCTTGCCGGTGATGTCACGGCGGACGACGACCTGCGGGTGGATCACGACGTGGATGCCGCGGCCCTGGCGGGACAGCTCGTTCGTCACGGAGTCCACGAGGAAGGGCATGTCGTCGGTGACCACCTCGACGACGGAGTGGCTGGAGGTCCAGCCGTTCTCCTCGACCGTGGGGGTGTGCACGCGTACGTTCGCGGTGCCCTGCGGCCGGTTCTCGGCCAGCCGGTAGTGCGAGAGCGCGGCTCCGAATACGTCGACCGGGTCCCGGTCCGTGAGGTCCTCGGGCGCCGTGTGCAGGTAGTAGCGCTGGAGGTAGGAGAGCACCGCGTCCTGATCTGGACGCCCTCCCTGCTCGGACCCAGACGGAAGTAGCCCCCCGGCCGGGCTGTGCTCAGCTACCCGGGCCGCCCGTGCGAGCAGCTCGGCCTTTGCTTCGTCCAGCTTGGTCTGCATGTCCTCTGGCTCCTGTCGCGCGCCATTGCGTGACGTAGGTGAAGGAAGGAATGACATAGCGCCGCGAGGCGGGGTGTCCGTTCGGGATCGACGCTATGCCGTCGAGAGAGCCGACCGGGAGGGAATGAGCCAAGATCGGCTGGAGGTCCCGGTGGCGGGGATCAGCGAAGGCCCGGGCACGGTCGTGCGCCGGGCGCAGGCCGGAGGCTCCAATGCCCCCGATGACTATCGCGCTGATCACGGGTACCAGGCTATCCCGACCTACCCCCAGGTCGTCATTCGCTGCATCTGTACAAATCTTGGGGTGGAACTTTGACACTCTGGCCAGCGACACGGCCGATGGTCCGTGCAGCGGCCTGTCCAGTAGCTATTCGGCCAGCTCACGAGCTGTTCGTACGGCCTCTGCCAGGGTGTCCACGACGGGCACACCGGCTGATTCCAGACTGCTGCGGCTGTGCGAACCGCCCGTGTAGAGAACCGCCCGGGCACCGACGTGGGCGGCGGCGAGGGCGTCGTCCACGGCGTCTCCGATGAGGACCGTACGGCCGGCCGTCACGCCCGTCCCGTCCAGGGCGGCCAGGTGACGTACGAGGTGTCCCGCCTTGGAGGTGTGGGAGGGACCGATCCGCCCGTCGACCCGCAGGAAGTGCCGGTCGATGCCGTGCGCACGCACCAGCGGCACGAGCTTCTCGTGGGGTGCGAGGGACAGCAGGGACTGCGTCAGCCCGTCCCGCTGCCACGCGTGGAGCAGCTCCCGGGCGCCCTCGGCGAGCGCGGCGCCCGCGGCGGCGGCCCAGTAGTGCCGGTGGAAGGCCTCGTCCATGACCACCCACTCCTCGTCGGTGGGCAGCCGCCCCATCAGGCGCTCGTAGAACTTCGGCACCGGCACGACGTACAGGTCGCGGTAGGTCTCCAGCGTGATCGGCGCGAAACCGAGCTCGGCGAAGGAGGCGTTGGTCGCGGCTATCACGGCGTCGATGTCGTGGAGCAGGGTGCCGTTCCAGTCCCAGACGATGTGGTTCGGGCGGTTCGTTTCGGTCGTCGGCTCGGTCACTTCAGCAACCCCGGGATCTCCTGCACGCCGAACCAGAGCAGCTCGTGGTCCTCGGCACCGTCCACGATGAACTGCGCGTCCGCGTCCCCGCCGTCGGCGGCGTCCAGGGCCCGTGCGGCGGCTGCGACGTCCTCGTCGGCGTCATCGGCGTCCACGTGCACGGCGGCGGCCACGGAGAGCCGTACGGCCGCGGCGAGGCTCACCTGGCCGAGGGTGGCCTCGTCGACGCCGGGGGTGGCGGTGGCGGCCTGGTCGTCCACGTCGAGGGCGACGACGACGCGCCGGGGCGGGGCGCTCGCGTCCGCGGCGAGGAGCCGCAGGGAGGCGGCCGCGGCGCGGTTGAGGGCCGCGTACTCCAGCTCCTCGATGTCGTCCGACACGTACCACTCCCGGAGTCCGGGGGTGACGGCGTACGCCCGCAGCGGGGCGGGGCCCAGCTCACCCGCCGTGTGCACCTCGGCGAGCCCGGGGAGGGTCAGGGGGACGTACACGCGCATGGCCGGCTGCTTTCAGTAGTCGGAAACGCCCCCAGGATACGACTCCGAGGGGGCCGGCCGGGTGAGGGACTCCGTCCCCCATCGGGGTGCGGGACAGGGACCGGCGGCCGTCCACCGGGGTCCCCGCCCGCGCGCCGCCCCCGGCCGCGGGCGGGCCGCCGCGCACTCGGATAGGTGAACCGGGCGGGAGCGCGGGAGGGCTGCGGAGGCGGTTGCGGAGCGTGGTGGACGCCCGTAGAAGATCCCCATCAAGTTACCGCCCGGTACCGCTCCGGGCCCGACGGTTTCGGGGGCAGATCGCGATGGACACCACGACGCGCGGCACGATCGGCAACGACGGGAGCCGCCGCCGGCCCGGAGGCAGGGCCCTGACCCGGCCCGCCGGGCGGCGCGACCCGCGGCGCCCCGCCGGCCCCCCGCGCACTCTGCGGCTCGGCCCGCACCACTGGTTCGCCGAACGCCTCCTGGCGGTGGTCAGCGGCCTGCGCCCGGTCCACTCGCTCCTCGGCCACACCGTCGGCCCCGCCTACCAGCAGCTGATCACGCTGGCTCCCACGGACCCCCTGCGCGACCGCCTGCGCCCGGTCATCCGCCAGTGCGGCCGCTTCACCCCCGGCCCGGGAGTCATCGAAGCCTTCGCCCGCATCGCCACGGGCGACCGCCTGACGGCGATGGCCTTCCGCCTGGAACAGGGCCCAGACCTCCGCTGGCGCTGCGCAGCGGTTGAACTCCAGGGCCCCCGCCCCTGACCCACCCGCCCCGGCTCACAGCCCCGCCAGACCCCTTCCAGCC
>NZ_JBSGZI010000175.1:0-7368 GCF_053610945.1 Streptomyces sp. NPDC054849 | reverse complement strand
GCCCGGAACCCCCGCCCCGGTGGCCGCCGGCGCCCCTGGGATCCGCCCGCGGCGGTCCGACGTGACCGGCGTGAACACCCGACCGGCCCGCCGCGGCCATGGCCTCCTGGAGGACCTCGCTGCACGGGGTCCGCACGGGACTGACACGCCCGGCGAGGACGCCGGACGCGGCACCGGAGAAGAGACCGGAGAAGAGACCGGAGAAGAGACCGGAAGGGCACCGGAAAGGCACTGGAAGGGCATCGGAAGGGACACCGGAAAAGAAGATCGGATTCTTTCCCGACAGTGGGACACCTCGCGAAGTGCGCGGGCGTACGCTGATCTCCCGAACAGGCCTGGGGGGTACCAGCCATGACGGACCGCCGGACCCGCATACGGCGCACCATGGTCGAACGCGAGACCGAACTCGCCATCGTCGACGAGGCCCTGGACCAGCTCACCGGTCCCGGGCCGGACTCCGGCGGCGCGCTGCTCGCCTTCTCCGGCCCGGCCGGTCTCGGCAAGACCACCCTGCTCGCCGAGCTGCGCCGCCGGGCCCACGCCCGCTCCTGCACCGTCCTCGCCGCCCGCGGCGGCGAACAGGAGCAGAGCCAGCCCTTCCACGTCGCCCGCCAGCTCATCCAGCCCCAGCTCGCCGGCACCTCCGAGCAGGAACTGCGCGCCGCCCTCGGGAGCTGGTACTCCATCGTCGGCCCCGCCCTCGGACTCTGCGCCCCCGAGCAGGGCGCCCCGCCCGACCCCCAGGGCCTGCGCGACGGACTCGACTGGGTCCTGACCCACCTCGTCGTCAAGCGCGCCCCCGTCGCGCTCGTCCTCGACGACGCGCACTGGGCCGACCCCGAGTCCCTCGGCTGGCTCGCCGCCTTCGCCCCGCGCGCCGAACACCTCCCCCTGCTCCTCGTCGTCGCCTACCGCCCCGACGAACTGCCCACGGACGCCGACGCCTTCCGTACGCTGCCGGGTCGGGCGGGACAGCGCCCCCTGCCCCTCGCACCGCTCACCCCGGCCGCCGTCGCCGCCCTGGTCCGCGAGGCCCTCGGCCACCACGCCGAGGACGCCTTCTGCCGGGAGGCGTGGGCCGTCACCACCGGCAACCCCTTCGAGGCCGTCGAACTCACCGCCAAGGTGCGGGAGAAGGGGCTGTCCCCGGTCGAGGCCAACGCCCCGCTGCTGCGCGACCTGGCCGCCGCCCAGCGCGGCAGCGGCCTCGTCGCCCGCCTCGAACGCCACGGCCCCTCCACCGTCCGCTTCGCCTGGGCCTGCGCCGTCCTCGGCACCGCCATCCCCCAGGACATCGCGGCGCGGGTCGCCGCCCTCGGCGCCGAGGAGGCCGTGGACGCCACCCGGCGGCTGCGGGACGCCCGCATCCTGTCGGCCGCCGGGCCCTCCACGACGCAGGAACCCGAGACGGCGCAGGAACCCGAGACCGGGCTGGAGTTCGTCCACCCGCTCATCGCCACCGCCATCTACCGCGCCATCCCCGACGCGCTGCGGGTCGCCCTCCACGGCAAGGCCGCGGCGGCCGTCGTCGACGCCGGACTCGGCCCCTCCGCCGCCGCCCGCCACCTGCTCGAGACCCACCCCGAGAACGACCCCTGGGTGGTGCGCATCCTGCGCGAGGCCGCCGGCGAGAACCTCCGGGCCGGCGCCCCCGAGGCCGCCCGCCGCCAGCTCGCCCGCGCCCTGCTCGAACCCCCGGACTTCGACGAACGGGCCGCCGTCCTGTACGAACTGGGCTGCGCCTCCCTGCTCACCGAGCCCGCCAACACCGTCAACCACCTGCGGGCCGCCCTCGCCGAACCCTCCGACGACCCCACTCTGCGCCAGGGCATCGTCATCCGGCTCGCCCAGGTCCTCGCGCACAGCGACCGCCTCGCCGAGGCCTCGGAATCCCTCGCCCGCGAGATCGCGCAGACTCCCGACGTCCGCGCCCGACTGCACCTGCAGTCCGAGCAGTTCATGTGGGACGCCTTCAACGCCGCCGAGACCGACTCCCCGGCCCGCTCCCGGCGCCTCGCCCGCCTCGCCGACCGCCTGACCGGGCGCGACCTCACCGAGCGCTACGTGATCGCGCTGCGCGCCTGGGACGCCTGCCTGCGCGGCGAGCCGGTGGACGTGGTGCTGCACCACGCCGGGCGGGTGCTGGAGCGACCCTTCAGCTGGGCCCACGAGGACCGCGGCTTCGAGGTGCCGGTACTGGTGGCGATGGTCTACATGTACGCCGACCGCCCGGGACGGGCGGAGGAGCTGTTCGAGACGGGCACCGCCGAGTTCGAGCGGATGGGATGGCGCGGGGCGCACCTGTCCTTCGCGTACAGCCTGCGCGCCTACATCCGCTACCGGCGCGGGCGGCTCGTGGAGGCCGAGGAACTGGCACGGGCCGGGCTGCGGCTCGCCGAACGCGTGGGCCGGCGCACCCCCGTGCACTGGTACGCCATAGCGATCCTCCTCACCACGCTGCTCGCGCGGGGCCGGGTCGACGAGGCCTGGGAACTGGGGCGGGAGCACGAGTACGGCAGGCCCTTCCCGGCAGCCGTGGTCTTCCCCGACTCCCAGACCGTGTACGCCCAACTGCTGCTCGCCCGCGGCGAGGTGCGGGCGGCCGTCGCCGAACTGGAGGAGGTCGACCGGCGGCTGACCCCGCGCGGCATCCAGAACCCGGCGTGGTGCCCGTGGCAGCTGCTCCTGGCCCGGGCCGTGGCCGGGGACGATCCGCAGCGGGCGCGCGCACTGGCCGACGACGCCGTCAAGCGGGCCCGTACCTTCGGTGCCCCCTCGGGCATCGGACAGGCCCTGCGGGTGGCGGCCGAGGTCGCGGAGCCGCAGGACCGGGCCGTGCTGCTGCGGGAGGCGGTGAGCGTGCTGTCGCAGTCCCCGGCGGGATACGAACTGGCCCGCGCGCTGGCCGGGCTGGGCACGGAGCTGCGGGACGCGGACCTGCTGGAACGGGCCGTGGTGACGGCCGGGGAATGCGGGGCCGACGGGCTGGTGGCCGAGACGACCGACACCCTGCTGGGGCTGGGCGCCGGCCTTCCGTGCGGGACGGAATGGAAGGACGGCCTCACGGAGGAGGAGCTCCTGGCGGCGCGGCGGGCGGCGGGCGAGGCCGTCTCCGACGGCTCCGGCAGGCGGGAACAGGGTCCGGACTGGGCCCTGTCCGCGGCCTGCCGCAAGCTCGGCACCAACATCCCGGGGCTCCCGGCCGTACTGGAGACCTACGTGCCGTAGGCGGTCGGGGCCGGTGCCGGTTCTCGGCGTGCCCGCCGGTCAGGCCGTCGACCAGGACGGGGGCGGCGGGATGCCGGCCCCCGGTGCGGGAAGCGGGCCATGTCGTGCTCAGTGCTCCGGTTCCCGCCCCTCCGTCTTTCCGCCCGTCCGTCTTTCCGCCCTACCTCGCGCCTGCCCGTCCGCCGGCCGTGCCGGAGGCGTTCGCCCGTAGCGCAAGGTGGCAGATTCCGTCGTCCGGCGGGCAGGGTCACCTTATGGATCACCTCCATCGGATCTCCCTCTTCCGGAGAGGGAGAGAGGACACCCGGGTGTGGACCTGGTCGGACGAGCAGACCTCGGGCTTCCGGCTGCGGATGCAGCTGATCGAGCTGGCCGTCCACCGCTGGGACGCCGATCCGCGACGGGGACGCGGGCCCCGCTCGACCCGGTCGTCGCGGCGGACGCCGTCACCCAGACCTTCGAGGTGATGGCCCCGGCACGCCGCTCCTGGCAGGCCGCCCCCGCCGGGCGGGGGGAGCGTTACCGCTTCCGGCGTACGGACGGGCCGGAATCCTGGACGGTGGTCTTCACGCCGGAGCAGGTCCTGCTCGAGCCCGGCTCCGCCGCCGCCGTGGACGTCGAGATCGAGGGCCCGGCCTCCGACCTCGCCCTCTTCCTCTGGCAGCGGCTCCCGGCCGCCGGTCTGCGGGCCACGGGCGGCGCCGCCCTCCTCCCGTACTACTTCACCCTGGTCCCACCGGTCTGACCGGTGCGGCCGTCCGCCCGGACCGGCGAGCCCGGCCCGGGCAGTCGCCGGGATGCGGGCCCCCGGGCCGGAAAACCCGTGCGGCCACGTACCATGGCGGCATGTCCTTCCTCCGCCGCCACCGCGCCGCCACACCCGCCGGCCCGGACTTCGACGTCCTGGCCATGGACCCGGGGGACTGGCCGGGCAATCTCGGGGCCGGGCTGCTGCCCGCGCCCGACGGCAGCTGCCAGGGTGTCTTCCTCCGCTACGACCTGTTCGGCGGACGCGGCCCCGCGATGATCATCGGGAACCTTCCCGAGGGGTCCCCGGCCCGGGACCTCACCGACGGCCAGGTCCCCTTCGAGGTGGCCCAGCTCCTCGACGCGCTGGAGAACGACGAGGACGTCGAGGTCACCGGCGTCGAGGACTGCCCCGTCATGCAGGGCGACAACCTCCTCATCGTCCGGAAGATCAAGCTGTCGGAGTCCCGCATCTCCTGCGTCCAGTTCGACCGCAGCGACAACGTGCTGGTCACCATCGCCAGCTGGGACCGTCCGATCACCGATGACCTCTACGCCCTCTTGAAGCCGCTCCCCGCCGAGCTCTTCCAGCAAGGCTAGGAAGAAAGCCACGCCCCGGGGCGTAACGCCCCGGGCGCCGGCCGCTCGATCACGCGTCCGCGATGTCGTTCGCCGCCACATAGCCGAATGTCATCGCGGGGCCGATCGTCGATCCGGCCCCCGCGTAGCTGCGGCCCATCACCGCGGCGCTGGCGTTGCCCGCCGCGTACAGGCCGCTGATCACGGAGCCGTCCTCGCGCAGGGCGCGGGCCCGTGCGTCCGTCACGATGCCGCCCTTCGTGCCGAGGTCCCCCGGGACGATCTTGAATGCGTAGAACGGCGGGGCCCAGATCGGCGCCAGGCACGAGTTCGGGTGCACGTTCGGGTCCGTGTAGTAGTGGTCGTACGCCGTGTCGCCCCGGTGGAAGTCGGAGTCGGTCCCGCTCCACGCCTGCGCGTTGAACCGGCCCAGCGTCGCCCGCAGCGCGCCGGCCGGCAACCCGATCTGGCCGGCCAGGGCGTCCCACGTCCACGCCTTCTTCGCCGCGCCCGCCTGGTACCACGCATCCGGGAAGGGAAGCGTCGGCAGGATGTCCTTGAACAGGTACTTGTTGCGGTAGTTCTGATCCACGATCAGCCACGCCGGGATGTGCGAGCCGATCGCGCTGCGGTCCTTCTCGTACATCACGTGCACCACATCGCTGTACGGCGCCGCCTCGTTGACGAACCGCGCGCCGTTCGCGTTCACGATCAGTCCGCCCGGCAGGGTCCGCTCGGCGAGGCAGAAGTACGGCTCCCCCGGCAGAGGGATCGAGGGACCCCACCATGCGTCGTCCATCAGGGCCAGCGCCGCCCCGGCCCGCTGCCCCGCCCGGATGCCGTCGCCGGTGTTCTCCTTCGCGCCGACCGACCACTGGGTGCCGATCGGCTGCTGCTGGTACTGCGCCCGCATCGCCGCGTTGTGCTCGAAACCGCCCGAGCCGACGATCACCCCGCGCCGGGCCCGCACGGTGCCCCGTACGCCCTCCTTCTCCACCACCACCCCGGTCACCGCGCCGCCTTCCTGGACCAGCTCGACCAGCGGGCTGTTCAGCCACACCGGCACCCCCGCCCGCTGCAGTCCGACGCGCAGCCCGGCCGCAAGAGCCTGGCCCATCGTCAGCGGCTTCTCCCCGCGCAGCGCCGCCTTCGTCCCGCGCGCCAGGCACTCGGTGGACACGGCCAGACCCTTGGCGCTGACCGCCGCGAGGTTCAGCCACTTGTAGTCCTGGCTGAAGACCACCATCCCGGCCGGCACCGGCATGTACGCAGGGTTCAGGCGGGCCAGTTCGACGCCCAGGAGACGGCCGTCGATCTGGTCCGGCTCGATGGACCGGCCGTTCGGCAGCCCGCCCGGCAGATCCGGGTAGTAGTCGCTGTACCCCTCCATGAAGCGGAACCCGAGCGGGCTGTTGGCCATCACGAAATCCAGCATCCTGGGCCCGTGGGCGAGGAACGCGGCCTGGCGGTCGGCCGGAACCTCCGGCCCGACGACGGCCGCGAGGTACGTCGAGGCCTTCTGCGGGGTGTCCGGCACGCCCGCGCCCAGGATCACCGCATTGTTCGGCAGCCAGATACCGGCCCCGGAACGTGCGGCCGATCCGCCGAAGGTGGGGGCCTTCTCGATCACCAGCACGCTCAACCCCCTCCGGGCGGCGGTGAGCGCGGCGGTCATCCCGGCGGCCCCGGAACCGACCACGACGACGTCGTACTCGCCGAGCGGGGGCCCGTCCTGGGCGCCGTCGGCCCGAGCCGCAGCGGACGGCGGCAGCACGGTGGCGGCGAGCACGCCGGCCCCGGTACCGGCGAGGACCGTACGTCTGGACGGGAGGGCGGCCGGGGGTGAAGTGCGGGAAGCGCTTGCGGACATGGGCAGGCTCCAGCGGAGTGGGAGGTGGCGAAGGGACTCCAGCACGTCTGATGCTGAGTCAGAAAAGGTGTTCGGGGGATCATGTGATGTCAAGGCATCCGGGCCACCCCGCCGCCGACCGCAGCGGCGGACTTCCTAGGATCGGGGCCATGGAGAAGGCAGAGCGCACGCGGTGGGACGGCGTCACCACCCGCGATGTGTATCCCCAGGACGTCATGACCCAGCGGGACCTGCTGGCGAACGCGGCCCGCGACGGCGACTGGCCGCGGGTGTTCGACCAGCTCGCGCAGAACCCCGACTGGGTCAACGCCGCCCGCGTGGACGGACCCAGCGGGTTCACCGTGCTGCACCAGGCGGCTTGGCACGGCGCGCAGGACGCTGCGGCCGTACTCGTCGGATGCGGCGCCTGGCGCACCCTGCCGGCCGCGGACGGCCGGCGGGCCATCGACATCGCAATGTCCCGTGGCCACAAGGGCATGTCGGCCCTGCTCCAGCCCGTGGTGCGCCACCCGCTGCCGTCTGCGACACTGACCGCGTTGGAAAGCCGGTTCCACACGCTGATCCGGGCGGACAGCCACGGCCTCGCCGACCGGCACCGTCTGAGGCTGCCGACGCTGTCCGTCCTGACCGAACTCCCCGAGCCGAGCATGTACTTCCCCGTCCCCGGCATGTACGGCGGTTTCGGCTACCGGCTGGACGGCGACAGCCTCCTCACCGAGAGCTCCAGCCGCGTCGTCGGCGGCTCGGGCCGACGCCACCGCATCACCGCCCAGGGGATCGAGCTGATCGCCGAAGGATTCGTCTGAGTCGGGCGCCCCGCCACCCCCCGAATGCGCACACTGCCGAGCCCCCGGCGGGGGCCCCGGGCTCGGCCCCCATGGGGGGGGGGATGGACCGGCGGCGGTCAGCGCGGGCCGACCCCCGCACGGACCCCGCGGCGCGCC
>NZ_JBSGZI010000174.1:0-7807 GCF_053610945.1 Streptomyces sp. NPDC054849 | reverse complement strand
GACTTCCGAGGGGCGGGCCGTCGCCCGTACCCAAACCCTCCTCAAGGGCCGCAGCGGCATCGGCACCGTCCGGCGCACGGTCCTGCCCGGCGGACTGCGCATCGTCACCGAGACGCTGCCCTCCGTCCGCTCCGCCACCTTCGGCATCTGGGCGCACGTCGGCTCCCGTGACGAGACGCCCACACTGAACGGCGCCACGCACTACCTGGAGCACCTCCTCTTCAAGGGCACGCACCAGCGCAGCGCCCTCGACATCTCCTCCGCGATCGACGCGGTCGGCGGCGAGATGAACGCCTTCACGGCGAAGGAGTACACCTGCTACTACGCCCGGGTGCTCGACACCGACCTGCCGCTGGCCATCGACGTGGTCTGCGACATGCTCACCGGCTCGCTGATCCGCGAGGAGGACGTCGACGCGGAGCGCGGCGTCATCCTCGAAGAGATCGCGATGACCGAGGACGACCCGGGCGACATGGTCCACGACCTGTTCGCGCAGACCATGTACGGCGACACCCCCCTGGGGCGCCCGGTCCTCGGCACCGTCGACACGATCAACGCACTCGGCGCGGAACGCATCCGCCGCTTCTACAAGAAGCACTACGACCCGACGCACCTGGTCGTGGCCGCCGCCGGCAACGTCGACCACAACAAGGTCGTACGCCAGGTCCGCGCCGCCTTCGAGAAGGCCGGCGCGCTGAGCCGCACCGACGCCGAGCCGATCGGTCCGCGCACCGGCGCCAAGCGCATCCGCACCGCGGGCCGCGTCGACCTGGTGAACCGCAAGACCGAGCAGGCCCACGTCGTCCTCGGCATGCCCGGCCTCGCCCGCACCGACGAGCGCCGCTGGGCGCTGGGCGTACTGAACACCGCCCTCGGCGGCGGCATGTCCTCCCGCCTCTTCCAGGAGGTCCGGGAGAAGCGCGGCCTCGCCTACAGCGTGTACTCGTACACCTCCGGCTTCGCCGACACCGGCCTCTTCGGCGTGTACGCGGGCTGCCGGCCCAACCAGGTCCACGACGTGCTCCGGATCTGCCGCGACGAGCTCGACAAGGTCGCCGCTGACGGACTCGGCGACGACGAGATCAGGCGCGCCATCGGCCAGCTCTCCGGCTCGACCGTCCTCGGCCTGGAGGACACCGGCGCGATCATGAACCGCATCGGCAAGAGCGAGCTGTGCTGGGGTGACCAGATGTCGGTGGACGACATGCTGGCCAGGATCGCCGCCGTGACCCCGGACGACGTCCGGTCGGTCGCACAGGATGTACTGGCCCAGCGCCCCTCGCTCGCGGTGATCGGCCCGCTGAAGGAGAAGCAGGCCGCCCGCCTCGACGAAGCGGTCGCCTAGTTCTCACGGCAAGCAAGTCTGTGTTGATTTAAGGACGGAATATGAGCAAGCTGCGCGTGGCGGTCCTCGGGGCCCGGGGCCGCATCGGCTCCGAGGCGGTCAAGGCCGTCGAGGCCGCGGACGACATGGAACTGGTCGCCGCGCTCGGCCGCGGCGACAAGCTGGAGACGCTGGCCGAAGCCGGCGCCCAGGTCGCGGTCGAGCTGACCACCCCGGCCTCGGTGATGGAGAACCTCGACTTCCTCATCCGCCACGGCATCCACGGAGTGGTCGGTACCACCGGCTGGACCGAGGACCGCCTCGCCCAGCTGAACACCTGGCTCGCCGGCTCGCCGCAGACCGGTGTGCTCATCGCCCCGAACTTCTCCATCGGCGCGGTCCTCACCATGAAGTTCGCCGCCCAGGCCGCCCGCTACTTCGAGTCCGTCGAGGTCGTCGAGCTGCACCACCCGAACAAGGTCGACGCCCCCTCCGGCACCGCGACCCGTACGGCGCAGCTCATCGCGGCCGCCCGCGCCGAGGCCGGCCTCGGCGCGCAGCCCGACGCGACCGCCACGGCCCTCGACGGCGCGCGCGGCGCGGACGTCGACGGCGTCCCGGTGCACGCCATCCGCCTGCGCGGCCTGCTGGCCCACCAGGAGGTGCTCCTCGGCGGAGAGGGCGAGACCCTGACCATCCGTCACGACTCCCTGCACCACAGCAGCTTCATGCAGGGCATCCTGCTCGGTGCGCGCCGCGTCACACAGACCCCGGGCCTCACCTTCGGCCTGGAACACTTCCTCGACCTGGGCTGACTGGGCTGATTCACGATGCGCGCGAAGATCACGTACTTCATCACGGCCGCCGTCCTGGTCGTGTACTTCGTCCTGGTCGGCAGCCGGGGCCTGATGCTGATCCGGCACGGCACCTGGCTCACCGTCACCTTCGGGGTGGCCGTGCTGATCCTGCCGGTCATCGGTGTCTGGTTCCTCTGGAAGAACACCCGCTTCGTCACGCGGGCCAACCACCTCGCGGCCGAACTGGAGGCCGAGGGCGGGCTCCCCGTCGACGAGCTGGAACGGGACCAGTACGGGCGGATCCTGCGGGATTCCGCCGACGAGGTCTTCGGGCGCCGCAAGGCCGAGACCGAGGACGCGCCGGGGGACTGGCGCAGCTGGTTCCGGCTCGCCGTCGCCTATCACGACGCCCGTGACACCCCGCGGGCCCGCAAGGCCATGCAGCGCGCGATCGCCCTGCACGACAAGAAGCCCGTACAGGTCTGATCCCTGCACGGGCTTCCCGTGGCGTGCTCCGCCGTACCTCGCGATCCGAGGGTCAGGCGGGCACGGGCCGGTACTCGTCGGCCCAGGCCGCGAGCGTGTCGGCGGCCCGGTCGAAGGCCTCCGCCCGCGACAGGAAATCGGCGTTGTGGTCGGTCAGCAGCACCGGCGGCTCCGTGCCGCCGGGGCCGGACATCGTCAGCGCCTGCCCCTGCACGGTCCTCGGCAGCCCGAGCCAGCGGACCGGCTGCTGCACCGTACGGATCTCGACGACCTCGCTCCACGCGACCGTGCGGGTCACGAAGAAGCCCACCCGGCGCAGCCCCGCAGGGCTCACCCACACGCCCACGCGCAGCGTCTGCAGCGCCGACCCGACGACCGCGAGGGCGGCGGCCAGACAGAGTCCGGCCCCGGCCCACCCGTCCCCGGCGAACGCCACGATCATCGTGGCCAGCAGCATGAAGGCGGACAGCAGGAGCAGCAGCGCGGAGATGGCCACGCGCCAGGGGCCGGGCCGGTAGGGCCGCCGCCAGCGCTCTTGGTCGGCATGGGCCAGGACCTCGTCGCCGTCGCCGTCGAAATCCGCGTCGGATACTCCGTCGGCCGTCAGGAAGGGCAGGGGCACGGCTGGACCTCACTCACATGCACGTTCGGTTGGGCTGTGCCCGTGAGGCTACCGCCCCTGGGACGCCTCCGACTGCTGCGACTTCTCAGGCGCCTTGCTCGGCTGCAGCGCGGGCATACCGAAGAGCAGTGAGCCCGCGAGCCCCGCAACCACGGTCAGTCCGACCAGACTACGGGCGGCCAGCTGGGTCTTGCCCAGTCGCTCGCGCGGCGGGGGAGTGACGTTGCTTCGGAAACGGTCGGATTCGGCGACGAAGGCGAACGGGACGGGTTCGCGCCGGAGGAACATCAGAGCGAATCTCCTCGGGATCGTTGGATGTGCGTTCTCTTCGATGAGGACGTGTGAGCCGCCCAATCCGTGCCGGATTTCGGGACATTCGCCAAAATTCGTGGCTGTGCGTCAGCTGTACGGGGTGCCCGCGGTGGGAGTGCGTCTGCACGGGGCCCGGAAGGAGCGCCGTAGAGTGGGCGCGCCCCAGGACGCACGTTTGGAAGGACCTCCGGTGAGCGACACCGCCGCTTCAGATCTGAAACCCAGCTTCCGCAGTGACGTGACGGTGGAGCTGGTGAAGCACTCCGCCGCCGACTCCGACGTGCTGTGGGCCGCTCGCGTCTCCACGGCCGGCGAGCAGTCCCTGGAGGAGCTGCAGAAGGACCCGGAGCGCTCCAAGGGGCTGATCAACTACCTGATGCGGGACCGTCACGGCAGTCCCTTCGAGCACAACTCGATGACCTTCTTCATCAGTGCCCCGATCTTCGTCTTCCGCGAGTTCATGCGCCACCGCGTCGGCTGGTCGTACAACGAGGAGTCGGGCCGCTACAGGGAGCTCGAGCCGGTCTTCTATGTCCCGGACGCCGAACGCAAGCTGGTCCAGGAGGGCCGCCCGGGCAAGTACGTCTTCGTCGAGGGCACCCAGGCGCAGCAGGAGCTGACCGGCCGCATCATGGAGGACTCCTACGTACAGGCGTACGAGGCATACCGGGAGATGCTCGCCGCGGGCGTGGCCCGGGAGGTTGCCCGTTCGGTCCTGCCGGTCGGTCTTTTCTCGTCGATGTACGCCACCTGCAACGCGCGCTCCCTGATGCACTTCCTCGGCCTGCGGACGCAGCACGAGCTCGCGGCCGTCCCGTCCTTCCCACAGCGGGAGATCGAGATGGTCGGCGAGAAGATGGAGCAGCACTGGGCCACGCTCATGCCGCTCACGTACGCCGCCTACAACGGCAACGGCCGCGTTGCCCCGTAAGGCCCGGTACACCGGCGGCGCACAGATGTACGGCGTTAAGTCCTAAGTGTCCGTATTGCGACGTTTCGTAAACTTCATCTAGGCTGATCAAACGGACCCGGCACTGCTTGAACCCCCGAGCAGGCAGTGCCGGTGTCCAACACCTCCTCCAGCCGCCCGCTGGGGGACGCACCCCCTGTTGACGTCCCCCGAGGGGACACCGCGAGCATGGCAGCGAGTAGCGTGTTACCCATGGCTCCGATCTCGACTCCGCAGACCCCCTTCGGGCGGGTCCTCACCGCCATGATCACGCCGTTCACGGCGGATGGCGCACTTGACCTCGACGGCGCGCAGCAGCTCGCCGTCCACCTGGTGGACGCAGGCAACGACGGCCTGATCATCAACGGCACCACCGGTGAGTCGCCGACCACCACCGACGCGGAGAAAAACGACCTCGTACGAGCCGTCCTCGAAGCCGTCGGAGACCGGGCCCATGTGGTCGCCGGCATCGGTACCAACGACACCCGCCACACCCTCGAGCTGGCCCGCCAGGCCGAGCGCACCGGCGCCCACGGCCTGCTCGCCGTGACCCCGTACTACAGCAAGCCGCCGCAGGAGGGCCTCTTCCGGCACTTCACGGCGATCGCCGACGCCACCGAGCTGCCGGTCATGCTCTATGACATCCCCGGCCGCAGCGGTGTCCCGATCGAGACGGAAACTCTCGTCCGGCTGGCCGAGCACCCCCGTATCGTTGCCAACAAGGACGCCAAGGGCGACCTCGGCCGCGCCGGCTGGGCCATCGCACAGAGCGGCCTGGCCTGGTACTCGGGTGACGACATGCTGAACCTGCCCCTCCTGTCGGTGGGCGCGGTCGGCTTCGTCTCCGTGGTCGGCCACGTGGTCACCCCCGAGCTGCGCGCCATGCTGGAGGCCCACCTGGGCGGAGACGTCCAGAAGGCCGCCGAGATCCACCAGAAGCTGCTCCCGGTCTTCACCGGCATGTTCCGCACCCAGGGCGTGATGACGACCAAGGGCGCGCTGAACCTGCAGGGGCTGCCCGCGGGCCCGCTGCGGCTTCCGCTGATCGAACTGTCCGCCGAAGAGACGGCTCAGCTCAAGAGGGACCTTGCCGCCGGCGGGGTACAGCTCTGACACCAGACTTCACAACCGAATAAGAACGAACAAACGAATACAGAAACAGACAACAGCAAGTGCACGAATGACATGCGCGCCACGTGCCTTCCGGGGTACGTGGCGTGCGTGGTGAGGAGACACTTTTGAGCCATCCGCATCCGGAACTCGGTCCGCCGCCGAAGCTGCCCAACGGCGGCCTCAGGGTCACCCCCCTGGGTGGTCTCGGCGAGATCGGCCGCAACATGACCGTCTTCGAGTTCGACGGCCGCCTGCTGATCGTCGACTGCGGCGTCCTCTTCCCCGAGGAGGAGCAGCCGGGCATCGACCTGATCCTGCCGGACTTCACGTCCATCCGGGACCGCCTCGACGACATCGACGGCATCGTGCTGACGCACGGCCACGAGGACCACATCGGCGCCGTCCCCTACCTCCTCCGGGAGAAGCCGGACATCCCGCTGATCGGCTCCAAGCTGACGCTGGCCCTCATCGAGGCGAAGCTGCAGGAGCACCGCATCCGCCCCTACACCCTTGAGGTGAAGGAAGGCGAGCGCGAGAACCTCGGCCCCTTCGACTGCGAATTCATCGCGGTCAACCACTCCATCCCGGACGCCCTGGCCGTCGCGATCCGGACCCCCGCGGGCCTGGTCGTCGCCACCGGCGACTTCAAGATGGACCAGCTCCCGCTGGACAAGCGCCTCACCGACCTGCACGCCTTCGCACGTCTGAGCGAAGAGGGCATCGACCTCCTTCTCTCCGACTCGACGAACGCCGAGGTCCCGGGCTTCGTCCCGCCCGAGCGCGAGATCTCCAACGTCCTGCGCACGGTCTTCGCGAACGCCCACAACCGGATCATCGTGGCCAGCTTCGCCAGTCACGTGCACCGCATCCAGCAGATCCTCGACGCCGCTCACGAGTACGGCCGCCGGGTCGCCTTCGTCGGTCGCTCGATGGTCCGCAACATGGGCATCGCCCGCGACCTGGGCTACCTGAAGGTCCCGGCCGGCCTCGTCGTGGACGTCAAGACCCTCGACGACCTGCCGGCCCACGAGGTCGTCCTGGTCTGCACGGGTTCCCAGGGCGAGCCGATGGCGGCCCTGTCCCGCATGGCCAACCGCGACCACCAGATCCGGATCGTCCCCGGCGACACCGTGATCCTGGCGTCGTCCCTGATCCCGGGCAACGAGAACGCGGTCTACCGCGTGATCAACGGCCTGACCCGGTGGGGCGCCAACGTCGTGCACAAGGGCAACGCCAAGGTGCACGTCTCGGGCCACGCCTCGGCCGGTGAGCTGCTGTACTTCTACAACATCTGCAAGCCGCGGAACCTGATGCCGGTCCACGGCGAATGGCGCCACCTGCGCGCCAACGCCGAGCTCGGCGCCTTGACGGGCGTCCCCAAGGACCGCATCGTCATCGCCGAGGACGGCGTGGTCGTCGACCTGATCGACGGCAAGGCCCGGATCTCCGGCAAGGTCCAGGCCGGCTACGTGTACGTGGACGGCCTCTCGGTCGGCGATGTCACGGAAGCCTCGCTCAAGGACCGCCGGATCCTCGGCGACGAGGGCATCGTCTCGGTCTACGTCGTGGTGGACAGCACCACAGGCAAGGTCGTCAGCGGCCCGAACATCCAGGCCCGTGGCTCCGGCATCGATGACGGAGCCTTCGGCCCGGTCATCGCGAAGATCGAGGAAGCCATCGCACGCGCGGCCGCCGACGGCGTCGCGGAGCCGCACCAGATCCAGCAGCTCATCCGCCGCACGATGGGCAAGTGGGTCTCGGACAGCTACCGCCGCCGTCCGATGATCCTCCCGGTCGTCGTCGAGGTCTGACCCTCGCCGTAGCGACCACACGGGAGCGGGGCAACCGGATTTGCATCCGGGGGCCCCGCTCCAGTACGTTTACGTCTCCACCTCGCACGGCACCCCGGCACACATGTGTGCCCGGACGGGTCATGCGGGCGGGTGGGAATCGAGACGCAGGGAGACCTGATAAAGTCTGATCCGCCCGAAAGGGAAAGGCCCTCCGAAGGCCACCAGAATTCAATCCCTCCGGAAACGGAGCGGAAATGAATCTGGTAGAGTCGGAATCGCCGGAAAGGGAAACGCGAAAGCGAATACCTGGAAAGCGCCGAGGAAGTCGGACACGAAAGAGTCTGATAGAGTCGGAAACGCAAGAACAGAACGAAAGCCCGGAGGAAAACCCGCGAGGGTGAGTACAAAGGA
>NZ_JBSGZI010000173.1:0-7807 GCF_053610945.1 Streptomyces sp. NPDC054849 | reverse complement strand
GAGCTGACGCCGCCCGAAACCCCCGTCCTCGGGCGGCGTCAGCTCAGTGCCGGGACCGCGCGAGGCCCCCGGTCGTCGGCGGGGGCTTCGGTTTCCTGTCCCCTGACCGACCCTCCGGCGCCCACTCTGCCAAGCCCCGGAGCACCGCGCATTGGCCTGGCGTGCACAGTGTCTTGACGGAGAGTCGCCTCGCCGCCCGCGCCCCGGGGCCCCGGCTCTTGTTGCGCGGGCCGCCACGGCCGGTGTAAACCCGTGATCATGCTGCCCGAGAGAACGTTCCGCAGCGCGGAACTAGCGCCCGCCGACCGTTTCGAGAGCTGGCGGGCCCTGATGTCGGAGACGCATGCGCCCATGGAGATGCGCAGTGAGCACGCGGCCGACTTCTGGGTGAACCAGCGCGTCATCTCGCTTGGCGGGATCACGGTCTATCCGATGGAATGCCGTCCCCTGACCTTCCAGCGCACACCGAAGCTGATAGCGAGGTCGGACCCCGAGGCGTTCCACCTCTCGCTGATCAAACGCGGGGCGGGAGCGGTAACGCTGGGCAAGGACACCGTGGTGCACGGTGTGTTCGACATCCACACCAGTGACACGTCACGGCCGTTCGAGATCAGTTCCGGCCCGCATTCCGTCGAGATCATCGGGGTCGAGGTACCCAAGGCGCTGCTGCCGCTGCCCCCGCACACCGCTGGCCGGGTCATCGGCAAGCGCATCTCGGCCCGGGAGGGAATGGGGGCCCTGCTGGCCACCTTCCTCGACCAGGTGACCAAGGACAGCCGGTCCTACCGTCCGGCCGAGGGCCCGCGCCTGAGCGGCGTACTGGCCGATCTCGTCGCCTCGCTCTTCGCCGGTGTCCTCGAAGCGGACCGGTCCTTGACTCCGGAGACGCACCGGCGCGCCCTAGCGCTCCGCGTGATGGCCTTCATCAGGGAAAACGCCGACGATCCGCTGCTCGACGTCCCCGCGATCGCCGCCGCCCACCATATCTCCATCAGTTATCTCCACCGGGTGTTCCAGCAGGAGGGGGGCGGGGCGACGGCCGCGGCTTTCCTTCAGAGCCAGCGGCTCTCGCGGGCACGCCAGGACTTGGCGGACCCGCTGCACCAGGAGGTGCCCGTGCACGTCATCGGCGCCCGGCGGGGTTTCCGGCACGCGTCCGCGTTCAGCCGGGCGTTCCGCGAGGCCTACGGCCTGCCGCCCGCGGCCTTCCGCGGGCAGGCCCTGGCGGAAGACCTGGCCGGGACGCACGCCTCCTAGTCTTCTGGGTCAGGAATTCAGTTCAGATGTACAAGCTTGGTCTGTGGCACGTACTGGGCGGCCGAAGGCCGAGTTGATCCTGTCCGGCGAGGAACGGGCTGCGCTCGAAGGGTGGGTGCGGCGTCGTTCCACGCCGCAGGCGTGGGCTCTTCGGTGCCGGATCATCCTTGCCTGCGCCGAAGGCGCTTCCAACAAGGACGTCGCAGTTCAGCTCGGCTCGACTCCCCATGCGGTGGGCCGCTGGCGGGCAAGGTTCGTCGAGCACCGGATCGCCGCTTCGTCTCGCACCTCAGCGGCGGTGAGCGGCCGTCCTTCCTCGTCCCGGGCTGCGAGTAGCCTGCCCAGCAGGTCCTCGCCGCTGTCGCCGGCCTCTCCTGATGCCTGTCGGGCGCGGATGAGCTGGTCGATCTCCGTATCGGTCGCGACGGCGGCGATCAGGCGTCGGCGGGCGGGGGTAGGCACCCAGGGCGGCAGGAAGAGTCCGATGCCCCGTAGCTCGGCGCCGATCTCTCGCCCGGCCACGGACATCGCGTCTCGTAGTGCGTGGGCCTGGTCGCCGATGTCGTTGCCGAAAAGGTTTCGGACCACGATGCGCTGGGAGAGCGATCCATCTCCCGCAGCACGTCGATCTGGGTGCCTTCCTGCCAGCGGTCGGCAAGCGCCACGGCGCAGTCGACCATCGTCGAGGCGTAGCGGCGTACCTGGGAGGGGCGGACGGAGGGCTGGACCAGGGATCGCTTGCGGCGCCAAGCAGCGCCCTGGCTGCGCATGACGCTCTTGCCGACCAGTTGTTTGAACGCCCAGCCGGCATCGAGATTCTCGAAGTGCCCTTCGTTGCTTCCCAGGAGCTCGGCGATGTGCTCAGGGTGGGTGAGAGACATGATCTTCATCGGGCCGAGCGACCAGGTCACAACGTCCCCGAACTCGTCGCGCAGACGTTCCAGGAACGCAAGCGGGTTGCGGCCGAAAGCGGGCAGGTTTCCGAGCAGCGGCAGTCGGCGTGGGCCGGCAACGGGGACGACGGGGACAGGGGGCACTCCTCGTGAACGAGCAGCGTTGTGAACGGTTGTGCACGGGAAGCGGAGCAGTGCCGTAGCTCGCACCCAGCTGAAGGCTGGGCCAGTAGAGGCGCGCTCAGTCCGCCGCCCGACCGGTCGTGGCCCCCAAGGCCCTGCGTGCCGTCCGTCGGCGGAAGTCGTCTGCACGCCGGTGCCGGGCCGCCGCGGGGACAGGCCGGAGGCGGGAGCTGGGGAGGTCGTGGGCGACGTATCTATAGACAGCAAGCCCGATCCGATAAACCTGCAGGCAGGCGACGGGGTGGCACGAAGGCGCCGCCCATGCCGGTACCCAGGGCCGGCGGACCGGGTGAACGCCTCGCCGCCGCCCTCGCCGAGCAGACCCGGCGATCGATGGCGCAGTGGCACCCCGGCCAGGTCACCGACATCGGCCTGCCCAGGAGTACGATCCACGCCAGCTACCTCATGACCTCGCGTTCAGCGACCTGTAGCGCTCGTATGCCTCGCGGGCGTCGGGGACGAACTCCTGATGACGCACGAGATCATCCAGTTCGGATTCGGTGAGCCAGGCGTACCAGGAGATCTCCCGGGCAGCGGGCCGCACCCGCGTCGTGATGACGGTCTCGTGGACACCGAGCCAGTAGGGGGCGATCGCCCCGTGGCAGAGGTATTTGAGCACGAAGTGCGGGGTTGCCTGGACGCCGAGTTCCTCCGCCAGTTCCCGCGCGGCTGCTTCCTCATACGACTCGGTGGCTTCGACGGCACCTCCCAGCATCCAGTTCAGCTGCCCGGGGAAGCGCGATGCGGTCTCCGGGCGGCGGTGCACGAGCACGTGCCCTTCGGTGTTGCGGCACACGATCGTTGCGACGCGGTGCAGCCACCCCTGGCGGATCGCTTCGCCGCGGTCCACCACCCCCACGGCACGATCCTGCTCGTCCACCCGGTCCACCAGCTCACCCACGAACCGCACCCCGGCCACCGGCTGCGCCCGCCCAGCCTCGTACTCCTCGCACGAGCGGGGGGTGTACATGCCGGACAGCTTCACGGCTCCTGGCACGCTCGCCCGCATCCGACCGCCCGGGCCGCGCCGGTGCGGCATCGCCGGCCATCATCCGCTCATCCTGCGGGTCCGCTTCTCATAGGCCCAAAGGGCATGCAGGAAGTCGGCCTTGGTGAAGTCGGGGAACAGGGTGGGACAGAAATAGAACTCGGTCGAAGCGATGTGCCACGGCGGAACGTGGGAAAGACGCTGGTCGCCCCCAGTCCTGATCATGAGATCGATGTCGGGCTGCCCGTACATGAACAGGCGCCTGGAGATCGTCTCGGCGGTGATGGACGACTCGTCGACCGGCTGCCCGGCAGCCAGGGCTTGAAGGTCACGGACCAGCCCTCGGACGGCGTGGGCGACTTCTTCGTCCCCGTTGTAGCCATACATCACATTGAGGGTCAGACCCGGAGCCTCCCGGGTCACGTCCACCGCCTTGTCCAGGGCGGCGAGCACCGACTCGTCGCAGTACTCACGGAAGCCGACATGCCTGATCTTCCAGGCTCCGCCCTGCGCGAGACGTTCCAATACCTCGGCCGTCGCCTGGTGCACCACCTGGATCTCCGCCGCCGGACGCCTGGCCACGTTGAACGTGGACAGCACCCCCCAGCTCAGCGATGAGATGCCGACGTCACCGCACCAGCGCGCGATCTCCTCGATCCGGCCGAACCCCCGCCGGTACCCGTCCAGGACGCTGCGTCCGTTGATCCGCGCCCAGCGCCGGTTCCCGTCACCGTTGACGAAGACGTGCCGGGGAGCGGCCGCGAGGTCCACATAGGACGCCAGCGAAGGCGACTCGAGCGCCGCTCCTGCGTGTGGCTCCGTGCCTTCCACAGCTCTCTCTCTTCCTGCGACTGGCGTTCCGGTCAGGTGACAGGCGGGGCCGCAGTCGGCCTCTGGGGGGATCTCGGTGACCGGGATCGAGCCGAGAGCGGGCGCCGCGGGGCCCGGATACGGAGATCGCGCCGAGGTCGGTGCTCTCGGGGCCGGGCATGGCGTCGGACATGGTCTCCCCTCACAGGCCGGCACGCTGCCCTCCGGGTCAGAGCGTTCCATTGGAGATCACATGGGGCGGGCACTCCCGTGGGAACGGCTGGAACCCGACGATGGCGCGAACACTCTGCTCGTGCACCGCTCGGGCCGGCTCCGCCCTGTATGCCCCAGGGCCGGCACAGCGAATCCCCCGACTCCAGCCGAACGAGCCTCGCAGGCAAACACGCCTGTCGGACACGCGTCCCGGCGGACACCACTGCACGGACCGCGCACGGGCGAGGGGGTGGGGCCCTTTCTCCAAAAGCCGCGAGGCCGCCGCGCCCCCGGAAACGCTTATGCCTAGAGGCCCGCCAGGGTCGCTACTGCTGTGTGACATCGACGCGCCCGACGACGTAGACGTGGATGGGGAGTGCATGTGCGCCGCAGGAGTGCTGTCGTGCGCCCCCGCGTGCGCGGATGAGCGGCTGACGGGTGGGCAGCTCGTTTGCCAGCGGCGCGGTACGGGTGTGCCTGGGGGGAAGAGGAAACGGTTTTGTGTTTCGCGCGCGGAGTCGGGCGGGCGGTTGTCGTTCAGTGTGCTGCCGGACAGGTATCGGGGGGAGTGGGCGCGGTGGGGGCTCAGCAGGTTCAGCAGGTTGAAGGGGGTGTGCCGTGGTTGGGTCACGTGACCCAGATGGTGCGTGATCCCCTCGCCTTTCTCAGCTCTCTGCGGGGAGGGCCGGCGATGGTGAGGGTGCGCCTCGCCGGGCGTGCGGTGTATGTGGTCAACGCGGCGGAGGCGGCCCACCAGGTGCTGGTGTCGTCCGTGTTCGACAAGGGCGGGCCGTTCATGGACACGGCGCGGGTCCTGGTCGGCAATGGTGTGATCACCTGTAGCAACGCCGATCACCGGCGTCAGCAGCCGGTGATGAGGCCTGCGTTCCACCGTGACCAGGTGGCCCGGTATTCCCCGGTGATGGGTGAGTGCATCGCGCAGGCGGTCGGCGGGTGGCGTGAGGGCGAGCTGCTGGATGTCGAAGCGCGCATGTACGGGCTGGCGGCCCAGGTGGTGGCTCGGACTCTGATCGCGGCCCCGGCCGGCCGTAGGGCAGCGGACACGATGGCCTGTGCCCTGCCGGTGCTGCTGGAGGGCATGTTCCGCCAGTTGTTGGTGCCCTGGCCGCTGCTGCACCGTTTTCCGCTGCCGGCCAACCGTCGTTTCCGTCGCGCGCAGGTCCGCCTGAAGCTGGCCGTTGGTGACGTGATCGCGCAGTACCGGGCCGGCGAGGCGCCGGGGGACGACTTGCTGTCGCTGGTGATGGCCGCTGCCGACGGCGACGGCCGCCCGCTTGACGACACGGAGGTACGTGATCAGGTTCTGTCGGTACTGGCCGCGGGCGTGGAGACCACGGCATCCCTGCTCGCCTGGACCCTGCACGCCCTGGCCGACCACCCGGACGTGGAGAGCCGGCTGTGGGCCGAGCTGGACCGCGAGTTGGCCGCAAGCGCTCCCGCCTTCGCCGACATCGAGCGCCTGCCCTACACCCGTCAGGTGCTCACCGAGGTGCTGCGGCTGTGGCCCCCGACCTGGATGCTCAGCCGTGTCGCCCTGGAGGAGACTGTGCTCGCCGGTTTCACCGTTCCCGCGGGCGCGGATGTGATCGTCTCTCCCTACACCCTGCAACGGGACCCCGACGTGTTCCCCGACCCGGGACGTCTGGACCCCGACCGGTGGCTGCCCGAACGCGTCACTTCCGCCCAGCGCCAGGCGTTCATGGCCTTCGGCGGCGGGCGCCGCAAGTGCCTGGGCGAGCACTACGGCATGACGGAGACCGTCCTCGCCCTCGCCACGATCAGCAGCCGCTGGCAACTGCGCAAGGCCGGCGCCACACCGTTGCGGCCCCTGCCCCGTTTCCTGCTCTCCCCGAAGGCCGGCCCTCTGGTCGCAACCCGCCGCACGGCCTCGCCCGCCGGATGGGGGGAGCAGTGATGAGAACCTCCGGCCACGCAGAGGACGGCGGCCCCGCGGGCGGCATAGCCGCGTCGCCCGAGGAGCACCCCTGCTTCCGGATGCCGCTCTTCCCCCGGTTCACGCCCGCCCGGCGCCGCCCCGGGCTCGAGGTGCTGGAACAGCGCTGCGCGGCCCGCCTCGTCACACTCCTGCGCGATGCCTACGACAGCCAGGAGGAGCTGGAGACGTTCCTGGAACACCGCACCAGCCTGTGGAACCTGCTCACCTACGCCGACGCTCGCGAGGACCGCATCGAACTGGTCTGCGCCTGGATCGACGTCCTGTTCAGCATCGACGACGTCTTCGCCCAGGCACCGCCGTCCCGGGTCCGGCAGCTCGGCATCCACGACCTGCCTGCCGTCCTCGACGGCAGACCGCCCGCCGTGGACACCCCCTTCACCCGGGCATTCGGGCAGCTGCGGGACTGGACTCTTCCCCTCGCATCCCAGCGGGTGTGGCAGCGCTATGCGCGCACCTTGCATGAGTTCTTGGAGGCCTGCCACGCCGAACGTGACCTCGTCCAGGACCGTGCGGCACTGGACCTGCCCACCTACGAGAAGTACCGCAACAGCTCGATCGGGGCGTGCTGCTTCCCCCTCCTCGAATTCGGCCTCGGCATCGACCTGAGCGACCGCCTGGAGAAGCTTCCCGAACTACGGCGCCTCAACATGCTGGTGGCACGCCACTGGATCGGCGTCAACGACGTCTTCTCCTACCGTAAGGAGCTTTACAGCGGCGACACCATGAACGAGATCCATCTCGCGCTCGCCGAGAACGGCGGCGACCTCCAGGCAGCCGTCGACCGCATCGCCGCGACCGTCCACCGCGCCGAAACCGAGTTCGACCACCTCACCACCACACTGCGCGCCGGCGCGGCAGGCCAGGACAGCGGCTTGCGCGCCTACCTGGACGCGCTGGAGGCGATGATCGCCGGAAACCTCGAATGGTCCTACCTCACCCCCCGCTACAACGGCCGCGGCCACCACTGGAACGGTCTGACCGATGCCACCGTCATCCTCTCCCCCGACCGCACTCTGTACCGGCCCCACGAGCATGTGTGAACAGGCACGTCCATGGCAGCCGGCCATCTTCGTGATTGACGCCCGAGGGCGCCAGCTTGGTCACCTCGTGACAGCCATGATCACTACGGCTGGGCAGCGTGAGCAGGGACAGCCGTCCCGTTCTGACTGACGCCATCTGGTACCACCGCCGCAACCCATTCACAGCCCGCAAGGGCGCCTCTCAGCCTTCGAGCGGGGCCCGTGAGCCCCGGGCCGGCAGACCAGGCTCGCACCGGCTCCCTGACCGTCCCCAGAGCTCACGCAGAGACCGTTACCGTCGACGGCAAGGAACACACCGTCAAGCTCGGGGTGTTCATGTCGAACAGTAAGAGCAGGCGCGGGAAGCTCGCCGCCGACAGGCTCCAGGCCTGGCGGACCTCGGGCTGGAGTGGGCGGCCTGACTACCTCTACCGCGTCTGCGGCCTGGGCGTTCCCCTGCAGGGTG
>NZ_JBSGZI010000172.1:0-7992 GCF_053610945.1 Streptomyces sp. NPDC054849 | reverse complement strand
GCCACACCCAGTGTGGCGGGGCCCCTCGGCTTTCTCCGCTGCTGCCGGTGAGCGTGCTCCGACCGGGCCGCCGAGCGGCCGGGGGTCAGACGCCGGGGGCCGGCTGGACGGGCTACGGGGTCAGCGGCGGGCGGTGCGACGCCGTGTCCGGGCCGTCCTGTCCCCCGGGCCGGTCCGCATCGCGGATGACCTCGCCCTGGACCACCTTGCCGTCGGGGTGGTGGATGCGGGCCTGCTGGAAGGCGTCGCCGAAGCTGCCGACGGGGGCCGAGGCCATCTTCCGCTCCAGCGAACGGGCCGCCCGGCGGCCGATCCAGGTCCTCACGGGCGGAAGCAGGAGGAAGAGGCCCGCCACGTCGGAGATCAGTCCCGGCATCATCAGGAGCAGACCCGCCAGCATGGTGAGACCGTTGCCCTGGCCGGGCTGCTGCGGGGTGGGCTGCCTCCCCTGCTGGGCCTGCTGGAAGGTGTCCGACAGATTCCTGAAGGCACGCCGCCCCGCACGCTTGATGACCACCGCGCCCAGGACCATCCCGCCCGCGAGCAGCGCGGCCACGGCCAGCACGCCGGCCGCGTTCGCGACCATCGTGAGCAGCCAGATCTCCAGGATCAGCCAGGCGGCGACCGCCAGGGGGAGGAAGGTTCGGGCGGGCGAGCGCCGCCGTGGGGCCGTCGAGGTGGGAACGCCGGTCGTCATACCCACCAGTGTGCCTGGGGCCGCGTAAAAGTGTCCTCAGCCGGAGGTACGGGACGGCCCCCTAGGGGGCGTCTTGCCCGTCGTCCGTCAGGCCCTGCCGTCGTGCCCGCCGTCGTGACGACCGCCGCCCTTGCCGCCCTGCCGGCCCAGCAGCTTGGCCGCCTGGGCCTTGATGCCCCACTGGGTGACCCGCCACAGGGCCTCCACCACGATGTCCTTGCTCATCTTGCTGTCGCCGAACTCACGCTCGACGAACGTGATGGGCACCTCCACCACGCGGAAGCCCTTCTGCACGGCCCTGCGGGCCAGGTCGACCTGGAAGCAGTAGCCCGCGGAGGCGACGTCGTCCAGGCCCAGGCCCTCCAGGGTCTCGCGGCGGAAGGCCCTGTAGCCGCCCGTCACGTCGCGGATCGGGACGTCCAGCATCAGCCGGGAGTACGTCGAACCGCCGCGCGAGAGGAACATGCGGCTCTTGGGCCAGTTGACGACGCGGCCGCCCGGCACCCAGCGGGAACCGAGGACCAGGTCGGCGCCGGCCAGCGCGGTGAGCAGGCGGGGCAGTTCCTCCGGCTGGTGGGAGCCGTCCGCGTCCATCTCGACGATCACGCCGTAGCCGGCCTCCAGGGCCCAGACGAAGCCCGCCAGATAGGCGGCGCCGAGCCCCTCCTTGCCCTTGCGGTGCAGGACGTGCACGTGGTCGTCGCCGGCCGCGAGCTCGTCGGCGAGCTTGCCGGTGCCGTCGGGGCTGTTGTCGTCCGCGACGAGGATGTGGGCCTCGGGCACCGCCGCGCGGACGCGGCCGACGATCAGCCCGATGTTCTCCGACTCGTTGTAGGTCGGAATGATCACCAAGGCTGTACCGAGCGGCCCGTAGGTCCGCTGTCCGCCGTCGCTCACTGGGTCCCCTTTTTTGTGGTCTCGCACGTCCTGTACGCCTGGTCGCAGGGAATGACTGTAGAACAGTGATCGGGGCCCGTGGTCCTTCGGGCCGGTAGGACGCCCGCTGGCTGCGGGCCGCCCTGACCGTTGTCTACTGGACCGCCGAGCCCCGACCCGGGGCCACCCGCCGCCCGGCGAAACCTTCCCTCGCCCCCGAGGCGCGGGTGCGCTGAGCAGACGGATCCGTCCGGCACGACATCCTGTGGTGGACCCGGCCGAACCTATCCGGGTCCGACCGCCCGTACCGAACCGAGGCCGACCGGATCACCCCTGTGGGCGTACGAATACCTCCCGCCCGCCGACGACGGTGGCGAGGCACACCGGCAGCTCGGATCCGGGGGTCAGATCGGGCAGTCCGGGGGTGCCCGAGCGGGGGTCCGTGGACCAGCGGGCGACCCGGTCGTCGGGGGCCTGGACGACCAGTTCGCCGGTCTCCCAGACCGCGTAGTCGGCGGGGGCGCCGGGGACCAGGATCCCCGCGCCGTCGCGGCCCAGCGCCCGCCAGCCGCCCCGGGTGTGGGCGGTGAAGGCGGCCCGTACGGAGATGCGGTGCTCGGGGGTCCGGTGGAAGGCGGCCGCCCGGACGGTGCCCCAGGGGTCGAGCGGGGTGACCGGCGCGTCCGAGCCGAAGGCCAGCGGGACACCGGCCTTGAGCAGGGCCGCGTACGGGTTCAGGGTGCGGGCGCGCTCCGCCCCGAGGCGGTCGGCGTACATGCCGTCCTCGCCGCCCCAGGCCGCGTCGAAGGCGGGCTGCACGGAGGCGGTGAGCCCCAGCTCCGCGAAGGCGGCGATGGTGGCGGGTGTCATCATCTCGGCGTGCTCGACCCGGTGACGGGCGGCGCGGACCCGGGCCAGGCCGACCTTCTCGGCGGCCGCCCGGACGCCCTCCACCACGGCGGTGATCGCGGCGTCGCCGATGGCGTGGAAGCCGGCCTGGAGGCCCTCCTCGGTGCAGGCGGCCACGTGTTCCGTGACGGCGTGCACGTCGAGGTAGCCGGTGCCGGTGTGCGAGGCGTCGGCGTACGGGGCGTGCAGGCATGCGGTGTGCGAGCCGAGGGCGCCGTCGACGAAGAGGTCGCCGGCGGCCCCGACGGCCCCCAGCTCCCTGGCCGTTGCGAGGTCCCGGTCCGCCCAGTACCCGAAGACGCGCGGTCCGGGCCGCTCGGCGGCCAGGGCGAGCAGGCCGGTGAAGTCCTCGGCGGAGGAGATGTCGGGCCCGCCGCACTCGTGCACGGAGCCGATGCCCAGGGAGGCGGCCCGGTCGAGGGCGGCCCGCTGGGCCTCGGCGCGCTGCGCGGGCGTGACCGCGGCCAGTGCGGCCCGCCGCACGGCGTGGTGGTCGTCGGCGGTCAGTGGCCGGTCGCCCTCGGGGCGCACTCCGGGGACGAGGTCGAGCAGGGCCGTGGTGACCACGGCCGAGTGCACGTCGATGCGGCTGAGGTAGAGCGGGCGGCCCCCGGCTGCCTCGTCGAGCTCGGCGCGGCGCGGCGCGCGGCGCTCGGGCCAGCGGGCGGCGTCCCAGCCGTGCCCGAGGAGTACCCGGTCGGCGGGCCGGCTCGCGGCGTAGGCGCGTACGAGGTCCAGCGCGGCGGACAGGGAGCGCGCGCCGGTGAGGTCCAGCCCGGTCAGGGCCAGGCCCGCGGAGGTGGTGTGGACGTGGGCGTCCGTGAACGCGGGCGTGACGAGCGCGCCGCCGAGGTCGACGACCTCGTCCACGCCCTGCGCGAAGGCGTCGGCCGCGCCTTCGGAACCGACCCAGGCGATGTGGCCGCGCTCGACGACCATCGCGGTGGCGAAGGGGTCGGCGGGGCTGTGGACCTCGCCCCCGCGGAGGAGGACGGTGCGGGTGGGATCAGTGGGGGCGGGTGTCGCGCGCTCGGTCATGGGGACAAGTTTCGCGCGTTCGCAGGGCTCGGGTGGACGCGGGTACGGGGCGGGCCCGCGGGCGGCCTTCCCCGGGGCGCGGCGGGCGGGCCCGGCACGGCGCGCCCAAGCCGGCCATGCCCCGGAGGCCGGAGCGCGCGGCGGGCGCGTGCGGCCTCAGACGCGCGGCGGACGGGCTTCGTAGGGGGTGGAGAGGACCACCGTCGTTCGCGTCGAGACGTGGGCGAGGGCGCGCAGGCGGCCCAGGAGGTCTTCCAGCTCCAGGGGGGTGGCGACGCGCACCTTCAGGATGTAGTTCTCGTCGCCCGCCACGCTGTGGCAGGCCTCGATCTCGGGCACGCCGGCCAGCCGGTCGGCGATGTCGTCCGGGGCGCTCGGGTCGAAGGGCTTGACCGAGATGAACGCGGTCAGCGGCAGCCCGACGGCCTCCGGGTCGACCACGGCCGCATAGCCGCGGATCACCCCGCGCTGTTCCAGTCGGCGTACTCGCTGATGGACTGCCGATGTGGACAGTCCCGTGGCCTTGCCCAGATCCGTGTAGCTCATCCGCCCGTCCCGCACGAGCAGATCCACGATCTGGCGGTCCAGCTCCTCCATTGCGCTCATAGCCGCACAACTTAAGGCCCAACGGCCCTCCAGGCCCAGCGCTGTCCGCCCACTGGAGGCATCTGCGCCAGGCATGTGACCAAGGCCACAGGGGTATGCAGGTGGAGGCCGGTCTGTTGTGGTTACTCGTGCCGCGCGACGGGAAGTGCTTGCTGTGGCCGAGGCCGCAGAACCTGCCCGCCCGGCCCACCCAAGGGGGAGTACATCCATGCTGAACACCAAGCGTGCCGGTCGCACCGAACCGGAGCCACTGGAACCGCTCGACGCCGGGGACGGCGCGTACCCGGCGGACGCCGAATACGGCGAATACCTCGACGACGCCGAGGGATTCGAGATCCACCACGCGATCTGCCCCGACTGCGGCCAGTCGATCGCTCTCGTCGCGGACGAGGAGTACCTGCCGCAGCACGCGCTCTGCCTGACCCCGTGGAACCCCTTCGGGCTCACCGTGTGCGCGGGCACCGGGCGGCCCGCCACCGACGCGCTGCCCACCGTCGGCATGATCCAGCCGGTGGAGGCCCAGGAGCCCGAATCCGTCGTCCTGTCGGCCCTGCCCCAGGGCCTGGACTGGCGGACGCAGCCCTTCTCGCACGTCGGCGGTCCGGGCTCGCGTCCGGTCCGGGTGGTGAGCCCCGTGCTGCCGCAGCAGGCGCAGACGCGGCAGCAGCACGTGCAGGCGGCCTGACGGCCGCCGGCTTCCCTCCTCCCCTACCAGTACGTTCCCTGCACCATGGCGGCCAGGCCGGCATGGTGCAGGATCAGGCCGTCGGGATCGGCCGGGATCTCGACCTCGCCGAAGTGGGCCTGCCGGTAGGCGATGCGCAGCATCACGATCCCGTGCCGCAGGGCGGCGTAGAGGGTGTGGAACTCCATGTCCCGCGGTGTGTGGCCGGTCAGTTCGGCGTACCGGCGCTCCAGATCCTCGCGGCGCAGGAAGTCCGGCAGGCCGGGCTGGCCGAAGCCGACGGTGAGGTCCTGGAAGAACCGGTGGAGGTAGACGGTCCAGCCGAGATCCACCTCGCGGGGGGCGTACGCCGCCATCTCCCAGTCCAGGACGGCCACCGGCGTGAAGCCGTCGTAGACGACGTTGCCGATGCGGGCGTCGCCCCAGTTGAGCACCGCGGGGCCCTCGTCCGCCGGCCACAGCTCCTCGAGGCGGGCGAAGGCCCGCTCGATGAGCGGGGACGGGGCGAGACCGCCCACCACCCAGGCGTAGTAGGCGCGTTGGGCGTCCACGTGCCGGCGCAGCGGAGTGCCCTCGCCGTCGGGGAGGAGGAACTCGGCCTCCTTGGCCGGGAACTGGTCGTGCAGGCGGGCCAGCAGGGAGATGCTCCCCTCCTGGAGTTCGGCGCGCTCGGCGTCGGTCGCGGCGTGCAGCCAGTTGCCCTCGTAGGTGTACGGCATGACGTCGGGCGGGACCCGGCCCTCGGCGCGGGCCATCACGAAGAACGGCGCCCCCAGCGGCCCCGGATCCTCCTCCAGCCACTGCACGCGCGGGACGGGCAGGTCCGTGTGCTCGGCGACCAGACTCATCACGCGATGCTGGCGCGGCATGTCGTACGTCGGGAAGACGGTGTAGGCGGCCGGGTCGGCGGCGAGCCGCAGCGCGCAGGCGCGCAGCGGGGTGTCGGGGTGCTCTATGTCGAAGAGCAGGGTCTCGCTGGACATCCCGTTGGACCCGGGGACGGAGACGTCGGCGACCTTCGCGCCGGGGAGTCTGGTGTCCAGCCAGGCGGTGAGGCGCCGGCCGAGCTCTTCGGGCTCTCGGGTGGAGGTGCGCGGACGTGGTGCAGTGGCCATGCGTGAGCCCCTTCCCTACTGGGCGACGGAGGAGTAGTCGGTGAAGCCGCTCGGGTCGTGGCGGCCGAAACTGCCGTGTTCGAAGATGCCGTGGCCCACCTGCCCGTCGAGGGTGAAGCGGGCCGAGTGGTCGGTGACCCCGAAGGCTGCCATCGGATGGGCGGCGGGGTCGGAGAGGTCGTAGACGCGGCGGTCGGTCCAGCCGCGGCCCTGCCAGGTGCCGTGCTGCCAGTCGGCGGCGGGCGGGTAGCCGGCGCCGACGGCCAGCGGGGAGGAGTTCAGGATCTCCACGCCCAGTTCGAGGGGCTTGCGAGCAGGGTCGGTGAGGTGGACGACGGCGCTCCGGGGGTGCCGGCTGCCGGGGCGGTATCGGATCTCGGTGTGCGGCCAGCCGAGCTGGACGTCGTGGCGTCCGCTGTCCTCGGGGAAGACCTGTACGGCTTCGTTCAGGGTCCGGTGGCCGTCGGCGTCCTCCTGGGAGATCACCATGACGAAGCGGTCCTCGAAGCGGACGGGGATCCAGAGCCAGTGGAAGCCCTCGGGGCGGTACTCCTCGGCGGCGCGGCCCCCCTCCTCCCCGGGGATGGGACGCACGCCCCAGCTCCGGTCGCGGGTACCGGTCCACTCCCCCGGCGTGAGGGTGAACTCCTCGCCCTTGGCACGGACGGTTCCGGTGACGTCGCCGGCCTGGACGAAGCGGCGGCCCTCCAGCATGAGGCGGTCGCCGCGCCGCTGGATGTGGTGGGGTTCCCACACGGCGGGGAACCCGGCGGTCCAGGTGACGTCGTACGAGAGCCCGTGCGGGTCGGCCGGATCGGGGGCGCAGCGCAGCGTGAGCTGCTTGAGCGGGACGTCGACGGTGATGGACAGGGGGCCCACCGAGAGGTTCATCCGGTCGTCGGTGAGGGCGTCGGAGGCCCGGACGGCGAGGAGTTCGTCGCCGATGCGGAGGGTGGCGTAGGCGTCGATGACCCCGGCGTTGGGGTAGACGCCGAGGCCCAGGATCAGGACGGCGCGACCGGCGTGATCGAACACGTGGAAGATGCAGCGGTCGTAGGCGTTGCGGTCACCACTGACGAGGTGCTTCATCGACAAGGGGGCCTGATGGATGGGGTACTCGTCGAGCGCAACGGGCCGGTCGGCGGGCATGGCGAACCTCCTGGAGGGCGGCATGGGGGGGCAGCTCAGGCGAATATGACGGTACGTCAGAAACGGCGCCCGCGGCCAGACTTCCGGCACGCTCTGACACACCGGCACGACACGCCGGGTGCCGGCCCGCTTCTGGCGGCCGGACGACGGCGCGCAAGGGGCTTCGAGGGCGGCGGGCACGGCTACAGCGCCGGGTCATATGGACGAGCGCTGGTCAAAACGGGGTGCGGGACCTGCCTTCCGTCGGCGAGCATGGCGGGCATGCGGCGGAGGTCACCTCAGGAGAAGAAGCAGCTGAGTTATCTGAAGGACCGCCGGAACGGCTACGGCGAGAACCAGAAGAGCTCGCGGAAGAACATCCCGCGCTCGAGGCGGGCCCGGCATCATGCGCTGCGCCGCGGCGAGCAGCTGGCGCTGGAGCGACTCAGGGCGTTCGGCGGGGCGGTGGACGACTCGGAGGTGCAGTTCGCCCGCCGCAGGACCGGTCAGTGGCGGAAGTCTCCGGACACGCCCCTCGGTGAGATGGTCGCGTACCGGCTGCAGCGGCGGGCCGAGCTCGGCATCGACGCCGCCCCGCGCAACCAGCGGCGCCTGGAGCGCGTCCACCGGCACCAGGCGCGCCGGCGACCCTAGGAGCCTCGTCAACAGGCGCAACCTCGGGTCGTCAGCCACCGGTTCCCGTACGCGCCCCTGACCAGCCCCCCATCCCCCACCGCCGGACGGACGCCGAGACATGCGGACCGCGTGGCGATCTGTTGCGCCCCCGGCCCGGGCGGCGCGCTGGACGGGCCCGCCGGGGGATCGTCCCCTGCGGAGCCAGGCCCGGGGGTCGCTGATCGGGCCGTTGTGGATCAGGAATGGCCGGCCCGTTCCTTTGGGGGGTTCCCGTCGGTCTTCGTATGTCCGTGGCGGGACGG
>NZ_JBSGZI010000171.1:0-8564 GCF_053610945.1 Streptomyces sp. NPDC054849 | reverse complement strand
GGACCCGGGGCGGAGCCCCGCACATCCAGCCTCGCCGGCGTTTGAGGCGCGGGGTCCGGGGCGGAGCCCCGAGCTTTCAGCCTCGCCGGCGTTTGAGGCGCGGGCCCGGGCCGAGCCCACGGCGGCGGCCCGGCCGTCACCTTCGCAGCAGCGTCACCACCGCCGCGCCGCCCAGGCCGATGTTGTGGGCCAGCCCGACCCGGGCCCCGGCGACCTGGCGGGGGCCCGCTTCCGCACGCAGCTGCCACACCAGCTCCGCCGCCTGCGCCAGCCCCGTCGCGCCCAGCGGGTGCCCCTTGGAGATGAGCCCGCCCGACGGGTTGACCACCCACCGCCCGCCGTACGTCGTCGCCCCGCTCTCCACCAGCTTGCCCGCGGCCCCGTCCTCGCACATGCCCAGCGCCTCGTACGTCAGCAGCTCGTTGATCGAGAAGCAGTCGTGCAGCTCCACCACGTCCACGTCCTCGATGCCGAGCCCCGACGCCTCGTACACCTGCCGCGCCGCCGCCGCCGTCATCGGCTTGCCGACCACGTCGATGCAGGAGCCCGACGAGAAGGACTCCTCGGTGTCCGTCGTCATCGACTGGGCGAGGATCTCCACCGCCTTGTCGTGCAGCCCGTGCTGCACCATGAACCGCTCGGACACGACCAGCACCGCCGCCGCCCCGTCCGAGGTCGGTGAGCACTGCAGCTTCGTCAGCGGGGTGTGGATCTCCTTCGCCGCCAGGATCTCCTCGACCGAGTACACGTCCTGGAACTGTGCGTTCGGGTTGTTCGCCGAGTGCCGGTGGTTCTTCGCGCCCACCGCCGCCAGCTGCGCCGCCGTGGTGCCGTACCGCTCCATGTGCTCCCGCGCCGCGTTGCCGAAGATCTGCGCGGTCGGCGGGGACATCTCGAAGCCGTGGCCGGCGGCCATGATCCCGTAGTGCCGGGCCACCGGGGACGTCTTGAAGTCACCGCCGTCCGACCCGCCGCCCAGCGCCCCGCGCTTCATCTTCTCGAAGCCCAGCGCCAGCACGCAGTCGTTCAGTCCACCCTCCACGAACTGCCGCGCCATCATCAGCGCCGTCGAGCCCGTCGCGCAGTTGTTGTTGACGTTGTAGACCGGCACCCCGCTCAGTCCCAGCTCGTACGCCGCCCGCTGGCCGGCGGTGGAGGCCTGGAAGCAGTAGCCCACCGGGACCTGCTCCACCAGGCCGTACTCCACGCCCGCGTCGGCGAGCGCCGCGGACCCGGCCTCCTTCGCCATGTCCCAGTACTGCCAGTCCCGCGACTCCGGCTTCTCGAACTTCGTCATGCCGACGCCCACGATGTACGACTTGTGCGACCTGTGCGACCTGTGCGACCTGTGCGACCTCATGTCCCTGCTGCCCTTCAGTCCCTGGGAAGGCCGAGAATCCGCTCGGCCACGACGTTGAGCTGGACCTGCGTGGTGCCTCCGGCGATGGTCAGGCAGCGGGACATGAGCATCCCGTGCACCGCCCGCTCCCCCGCCCCCTCCCGTACCGCGCCCACCGGTCCCAGCAGTTCGAGCGCGAGCTCGGCGGTCCGCTGCTGGTGCGGGGTCTGGACGAGTTTGCGTATGGAGGCGCCCGCGCCCGGCTCCAGCCCCGACACCTGCTGGAGCGTGGTGCGCAGCCCGATGCAGGCCAAGGCGTGCGCCTCGGCGGCCAGCGCGCCGATCCGGGCCCTGTACGTCCCGTCGAGGTCGGCGGCGCGTGCGAGGAGCGCCTCCAGACCGGTGTCGAAGGTCATCTGGTCGGCCATGTGGACGCGTTCGTTGCCGAGGGTGTTGCGGGCGACCTGCCAGCCGCCGTCGGCCGCGCCGACCAAAGCGTCCGCCGGAAGTTCCACGTCGTCGAACCAGACCTCGTTGAAAAGGGCCTCGCCGGTGATCTCCTTGAGCGGCCGGATGTCGATGCCGGGGCTGTTCCTCATGTCGACGACGAAGTAGCCGAGCCCCTTGTGCTTGGGCGCGTCCGGGTCGGTGCGGGCCAGCAGGATCCCGAAGTCGGCGCTGTGCGCGGAACTCGTCCACACCTTCTGCCCGTTGACCCTCCAGGTGCCGTCCGCGGCCTGCTCGGCCCGCGTCCGCAGCGAGGCCAGGTCCGAGCCCGCGCCCGGCTCCGAGAAGAGCTGGCACCAGGTGACGTCCCCGCGCAGGGTCGGCAGGACGTAGGCCTCCCGCTGTGCGGGCGTCCCGTAGGCGAGCAGGGAGGGCACCACCCAGGTGGCGATCCCGAGGTCGGCGAGCCTGACCCCGGCCGCGGCCAGTTCCTGCTGGACGACGAGCTGCTCGACGGGGCCGGCGCCGAGGCCGTAGGGCGGCGGGAGGTAGGGGGCCGCGTAGCCGGTGGGGGCCAGGATCCGCCGGGCGGCGGCCGGGTCGAGCCCGCGCGCGTCCTCGATGGCAGTACGGGCATTCGCGCGGTACGTCTCGGCCTCCGCGGGCAGTTCCAGGCGCAGCTCGCGCCGCGCCCCGCCCGCGGCGCACCGCACGGCCCGTACCCGGTGCCCGTCGCCGGGGCCCAGCAGCTGGCGGGCGACCAGGGCCCGCCGCAGGTGGATGTGGGCGTCGTGCTCCCAGGTGAAGCCGATCCCGCCGAGGATCTGGATGCAGTCCTTGGCGCAGGAGTACGCGGCGTCCAGGGCGGTCCCGGCGGCGAGCGCGGCCACGAGCGAGCGCACGTCGGCCGGCGCGGGATCGTCCATGGCCTGCGCGGCGTCCCAGGCCAGAGCCCG
The DNA here is from genome assembly GCF_053610945.1 of Streptomyces sp. NPDC054849. Lineage (NCBI taxonomy): Bacteria > Bacillati > Actinomycetota > Actinomycetes > Kitasatosporales > Streptomycetaceae > Streptomyces > Streptomyces sp. NPDC054849. Next base: position 5,822 of record NZ_JBSGZI010000171.1, on the reverse strand, counting down.
GGCCTGCTCCAGCCGGACCAGCATGTCGGCGCACAGGTGCTTGACGCCCTGGAACCGCCCGATGGGCCGGCCGAACTGCTCGCGCACCTTGGCGTACTCGGCGGCAGTGTGCACGGCCCAGGCGGCGGTGCCGCAGGCGTCGGCCGCGAAGAGCGTGCAGGCGAGATCGCGGACGAGGGCCGCGTCCAGCTCCAGCAGCCGGTCGGGGGAGGTGACGGCGCCGCGCGCGCGCACTTCGGCGGTGGGCCGGGTCGGGTCGGCACTCTCGTGCGTACGGATGTCCAGCGCGGCGGCGTCCACGGCGAACCAGCGGGTGCCGTGCGCGGCCTCGGCGGCCAGCAGCACGAGATCGGCCTCGCCGGCGCCGAGTACGGGCGGGGCGAGACCGTCGAGCAGGTAGCCGCCCTCGACGGCGACGGCGGTCAGCGTCCCCGGCCCCAGCGCGACCGCGCCGACCCGGCCCGCGAGGGGCTCGGCTCCGGCCCGCTCCAGCAGCACGGAGGCCAGCGCGCTCGGCAGGTACGCGCCGGGCAGGGCGGCCCGGGCCGCCTCCTCGACGACGACGGCCAGGTCGAGCAGGGTCCCGCCGTCCAGGTGCGGGTCCAGCAGCCCTTGGACGGCCATGGCGTCCCAGTAGGCGGGCCGCGCCCCGGTCTGCGGCGGGGTGTCGAGCAGCTTGCGCACCTCCTCGGGAGGCACGGCGCGCGCCACCCAGCCGCGCACCGCCTCGGCCAACTCCCGCTGCTCCTGTGTGATTCCGATGCCCATGCGCGGCAGACTAGAACACGTTCCAATCTGACGGAAGGTCAGGTGAAGGTCTTCTTCACGGCCCGCCCGACCCGGCGCCGTACGATCACGGCCCTGCGCGTCGGCAGACCTCGGCGAGGACCACCGCGGCCGTCGGCCAGAACCTCGCGCCCAGCCGCCGTCCGCCCGGCGCGAGGGCCCGCTCCGGCCGGACGCTGCGCATGCCCGCGCAGGCCGCGACCAGGGTGGCGCCGAGCGACAACACGTCGCCCACAGGGGTGAGTTCCTCCCGTCGCCCTGCTCGGGCGACATATACGGGGGGCGAGCCGACCAGCGCGCCCGCGTGCGTGATCCGCGTCTGGTCCTCCGCGGCGCGCACGATGCCGAAGCCGATGACGCGGACCCGCCCTCGGCGCGCAGCACGCTGGAGGGCTTCAGGTCCCGGTGGATTCGGCCCGCCCGGTGGACGTCGGCCAGCGCGTGCGCCGGCCCGGCGGCCAGCCGGCGCGCCCTCCCCGGACAGCGGCCCGGCGGCTTTCAGGACCTGGCCGAGTGAGGGTCCCGGTACGAACAGCGCGGCGAGCCAGGGCGTCTCCGCGCCCGGATCGGCGTCGACGACGGGCGCGGTGCACGCGCCCGACACCTTCCGGGAGGCCTTCGCCTCACGCCGGAACCGGGCCGGGAACTCCTCGCCCTCGGCCGGTTCGGCGTGCACCTGCTTGACCGCGATGAGCTGCCCGTCGGGACCGACCCGGAGCAGCACCCGCCCCATGCCGCCCTGCCCGAGGACGGCGACGCATTGGAAGGGCCCTATGTGCGCGGGGTCGGCAGCCGCAGCGCCTTCATGCAGACAGAGACCCGACGAAGACGGCGAAGGCGGCCGGGCCGACGGTGAAGGAGGGCCCCTCGGGGTTCTTGGAGTCCCGGACGGCGACGAGGCAGGGCTGTGCGGCGACCTCGACGCAGTCGCCGCCCGTGTCACCGCTGTACGAGGCCTTGCGCCAGGCCGCCGTGCCGAGCGGGGCACACTCGACGCACTCGCCGCCGGTGTCACCGCTGTACGAGGACTTACGCCACTTCGCGCCCGTCAGGTGCTGGTTGGTGTCCATAGCGCTCCTCCAATACGCGGGCGATCAGGGCCGCCGAGTCCTCCAGAGGGAGTGCGGCGGCCTGCAAATGATCGTATCGGAGCGAGCCTTCCCTGAGAGCCTGCGGATTGGCCGTCATATGGCCCTGCACGAAGTCCTCGGTGTAGACGAGATCCGGGTCGTCTTCGAAACGCAGGACGGTGAACGAACCCATCTGTCCGGCGTGCGCTCCCGCCGCGAAAGGCAGGATCTGCACCCTCACCCACTCCCGCCTCCTCAGGCTCAACAAGTGGGCGAGTTGCTTCCGCATGACTTCCCGGCCGCCGACCTCCTGGTGCAGCACGGCCTCGCTCAGCACGGCCCACATCAGTGGCGGGTTCTCGCGGTCGAGGATGCGCTGCCGTTCCATCCGAGCGGCCACCTTGGCGTCGAGGTCCCCTTCGCTCCGCACGCCCAGCACCGCACGCGCATATTCCTTCGTCTGCAACAGCCCGTACACCAGCTGCGCCTGGTACGTGGAGAGGTACGCCGCCCGCGCCTCCATCTCCGCGTACGCCTGGAACCACGTCGGCAACTGGCTCCGCAGCACCAGCCCCACCAGTCGCGAGAACACCCCGCCCGTCCCCAGCGCCGCGTCCACCCGCTCCGAGAAGTCCCGGGTCGGCACTCTCTTCGTCGTCTCGATCTGGCCGATCAGCGAGCCCGTGCAGAAGACGATGGCGCCGAGCTGTCCCTGCTTCAGTCCCGCGTCTTCTCGCAGGCGGCGCAGTTCGGAGCCGTAGTAGTCCAGCGGCGAGGCACTGGGATCGAGATCGCGCATGCTGACCATGGAACGGTCACCCCCAAGCCGTCATACGTTCCATAGCCGAGCGTAACCATCCGACTGCGCACGGGTGACTCGAATCGTCCAACGGAGGCGTCCCGGCGGGCGAAAGCGCCTCGGCGAGGACGCCACCTGCTGGGACGTGGCCATTTTCAACGGCCACACCGACCCCGTCGACTTGACGGTCCAGGCGATAGGCGCCGACGTCGACGGCTGACCGGGCGGCAGGGCGGCAGGGTGGGCCCCGGCCTGGTCCGCTACCAGCGGGTAAGGCACCATGGGCCGCCACCGACACAACCGCTCACCGCCGGAGGAACCATGGCCACCCCCAAGCCGGAGACCCTCGCCGCCTTCGAGGCCGCCAAGGGGTTCATGCCCGTACGGGAGGGCCTCGCCCTGTACGAGGCGGCCGTGGCCGCGGGGGCGCTCGGGCTGCCGCTGCTGGAGGTCGGGACGTACTGCGGCCGCTCCACCATCCTGCTGGCGGACGCCGCCCGCGAGGCCGGCGTCGCGGCGATCACCGTGGACCACCACCGCGGCAGCGAGGAGCAGCAGCCCGGCTGGGAGTACCACGACCCGAGCGTCGTGGACCCGGAGGTCGGCCTCATGGACACCCTGCCCACCTTCCGCCGGACCCTGCACAAGGCCGGTCTCGAAGACCACGTGATCGCGATCGTCGGCCGCTCCCCGCAGGTCGCCGCGGCCTGGGGCGGCGCGCTCGGTTTCGTCTTCATCGACGGCGGCCACACCGATGAGCACGCCACCGGCGACTACGAGGGCTGGGCCCCGCACGTCGCGGAGGGCGGCACGCTCGTGATCCACGACGTGTTCCCGGACCCGGCCGACGGCGGCCAGGCCCCGTACCGGATCTACCTGCGGGCCCTCGCCTCCGGCGCCTTCGAGGAGATCTCCGTCACCGACTCGCTGCGCGTGCTGCGCCGCATCGCGCCCGGCCACTGACCCCGGGGGCGGGGCTGCCCGCCGCGGCCAGGGGCCCTGCGTCGAGAGGCCCCACGTCAAAAGGCCGAATCAAGAGGCTCTGCGTCGGGGGGCGCCCGCGATGGGCGCCGACGGCGCAGGGCTCCGGGCATACCTCCCGACCATCGCACCACGCCCCCGGATGGCGCAGGATCCGGCCGGGCCCCCGCGCGGCGGTCTAGCATCGCGGCGTGCGCAAAGACGACAGCCCCCCGCCCCCCGAGTCCGGCTCCTCGGTCAGCCCGGACCGGTCCTGGTTCACCCGGCGCTCCACGCTCGTCGTCGGCGTCGCGGCGCTCGCCCCGGCCTGCCTGGCGGGCTGGGTGCTGACGCAGGTGCTGACCGGGACCGGGCCGGAGGGGCGACAGCCCCGGCCCGCGCCGCAGCCCGCCTCCCACTCGGCCCTGTCACCCGGCCAGCGGGACGCGAAGCCGGGCTCCACCCCGAGCCAGAGCCCGAGTACGAGCCCGAGCGTGCGCGCGAGCACGCCTGCGACCGCCCCCGCCAAGGGCGGGCTCACCGGCCGGACCGTCGTCATCGACCCCGGCCACAACACCGGCAACTTCAAGCACACCAAAGAGATCAACCAGCAGGTCGACATCGGTACGAACCGCAAGGAGTGCGACACCACCGGAACGACCACCAACTCCGGTTATATGGAAGCGGAGTTCACCCTCGACGTGTCACAGCGCCTGCGGGCCGTCCTGGAGGCCCAGGGGGCGAAGGTGGTCCTCACCCACCAGGCCGACCGCCCGTGGGGCCCCTGCATCACCGAGCGCGCCCGCATCGGCAACGAGGCGAACGCCGACGCCGTCGTGTCCGTCCACGCCGACGGCGTCTCCGCCGGCAGCCGCGGCTTCCACGTCATCCTCCCGGCCAAGGTCAAGAGCGGCGCCGCAGACACCGCGAAGATCGTCGAACCCTCCCGCGAACTCGGCGAGCGGATCGCCGGGAACTTCGCCCGCACCACCGGATCCGCCCCCGCCAACTACCTCGGCGGCGGCACCGGCTTGGTCGTCCGCGACGACCTCGGTGGACTGAACCTGTCAACTCGGCCCAAGGTGTTCATCGAATGCGGCAACATGCGTGACGCCAAGGACGCGGCGCAGCTGACGAGTCCGGAGTGGCGGCAGAAGGCGGCTCAGGGCATCGCGGACGGCATCGTCGGCTTCCTCGGCGGGTAGTCCCACCGGAGGTCCCGCCGGGACTGCTCGCAGCCCCGATCCTCTCGGCCGCGCGAGACCTCCGTACCATGGTGCCGCCCGCCCCGCTGCAGAACGATCTGCGACCGCGGCACCACGAGACGACCGAGACCGAGAAGGACACCTAAGACGTGAACATCCGCTCCCTCACTCGAGGCGACGGCGTGGTGATCGGAGCAGCGGTGCTGCTGTTCATCGCCTCGTTCCTCGATTTCTACTCCGCCACCGGTGTCGACGTCCCGAGCGCGTGGGACACCGACGTATACCGGCTGGTGCTGCCCAGCGTCTTCCTGCTCGGCTTCATCGCCGCGGGCCTGTTGATCGCCGGTCGCTTCCAGCCCGAGACGCGCAAGGTGCTGGGCCTGCCGCTGGCGGCGTGGGGCACCGTGCTCGCCGTCTCGGCCGCATGGTCCGCGCTGTGGTCCCTGATCACCTGCCCGACCGGCGCCGACCTGGGCGCCGGCGCCATCCTCGCCTTCCTGGGCACCCTGGCGCTGGCCGGCGTGGCCCTGTTCAGCGCCAAGGTCCCGGCGCTGGCAGGCCAGCTGGTGCCGGACCCGAAGCCCGCCGCCGTCCCGCCGTACGGGGGCCAGCCGCAGCCGGGCGCCGGGTACGGTTACCCGGGCGGGCAGCAGCCGTACGGTTCCACCCCGCAGCCGGTCCCGCCGTACGGCGGCACTCCGACACCGGCCCCCACCCCGGGCCCGGGCCCGCAGGACGCCCACCACACTCCCCCGCCCGCCCCGGCGGCGGACTTCACGCCGTTCTGGTTCGCGGTCCCGGTGGCCCGCCCCCTCTTCGCCGAGGACGGCTCCCCCACCCAGATCGCCGAACTCGCCCCGGGCACCTGGTACCTGGCGGTCGAGCAGCGCGGCCAGGGTCTGGTGGCCCAGACGCAGGACGGCCGCCGTGGCGTGCTCCAGGACACGACGGGCATCCAGCGCGGCTGACCCATCGTCGTACGCGTACGGCCCCTCGCCCTTC